>JBIISH010000047.1:0-9089 GCA_044341115.1 Candidatus Nanopelagicales bacterium | reverse complement strand
GCGCGAACGGCCAGCCCCAGTGGGGTGTTCAGTTCCTGGCCAGAGTGTGCGGTGTCTCCTTCCGTGAGCATGGACGTGAAGACCGGCCACGTCAGGTCGTCTTTGATGATGCCATGGCAATGGTGGTCCAGAAGTGACCGCTGCTCGAGATAGTCGTGGAGGAGCATCAGTCCACGATCCCCGACTCGGTGAAACCCTGAGCCGCCCAGAGGGCGTCGTAGTCGCTCACCCGTGCCGTCGCCCGATCGCCGAGGGTGTTGACGACTCCGGTGATCAACGCCTCCACGAGTGCGAACGCCGCGATCTGGGAATCGAATGGACTTGCGGACTGGACCGACACGGGCAGGACGATCTGTGCATCCATCGCTATGGGGCTGAGCCAAGGGTCTGTGATCAAGATGAGTGAGACTCCCCGATGCGCGGCCTCGCGCGCGAAGTCCACTGTCGACTGTTGGTATCGACGAACATCAACAACAGTGAGAACGTCGCCCTTGCGTGCATCCATGAGATAGGAGACCCAATCGCTCGAATGTAGGAACACGACACCGGGTCTTAGGATCTCCAAGTGCTGCACGAGCGTGCGGGTTATGGTACCGCTGAATCTTCCCCCGGTGGCAGCGCAGCGCATTCGCCCATCTGCCAGTAGGTCCACCGCGTTATCAAACGTGGAACGATCAATATTGCTGAGGGAGGAGTTCAAGCTTTCGATGAAAACGGGGAGGGTCTCGTCAAGTGCGTTTGCATGCGCATGGTTGTCGCGTCGACTGTAGTGGGCAAGGGGGGAGGCCGTCCGCTCCTGAATCTCGTCGATGAGTGCCTCTTGGAAATCAGGGAATCCTTGATAGCCCAGCCGTGTTACGAGCCGGATGACCGTTGGGCCGCTGACCTCGGCCCGTTCTGCCAGCCTGGCCACCGTCTCGAGCCCCGCGGATGGGTATGCGGTCAAGATTGCGTAGGCAACCCGGCGTTCAGCCCTTGGCAGTGCCGGGAAGGCTGCACGAATGCGCTCAGCGACTAAGGACATGAAACAGACGTTACACAAATTTGGATTGACATGGAATATGAAATGCCGATTAGATGTGCTCGCGTGCCGGTGTCAAACCCTATTTCCAAAATTGGTCGAGGTAAAGGACCTGTGAAAGGTGACATGCTGTGACTAGTGGGGACATCGCACTTCTCGCGTGGAATGACTATGTGGGCATGACTAGGTGTCGCGGGATTCCCGCAGGTCTGGTCCCCAGTCGGCTCGAGACCGGTCTGGGGTGGGCGGTAGCAGGTCAGGCCTTGACGCCGTTCGGGGACATCGCACCCAATCCATGGGGCCCCACCTCCGAGGTCCGCCAGGTTCCGGTCAAGGAGTCTGCCGTCCGTGTGGACATATGGCCAGATGCGCCTGCATTCCACATGTATTTGTGCGATTCGAAGAACGCCAATGGCACGGACTGGGACTGCTGCACCCGCGCTTTCATGCGTCACGCGATGGATGATCTCCGCACGGAGACAGGTTTGGAGTTCATGGCGGCATTCGAGCATGAGTTCCTTCTGCAGTCTGATGGGCTCCCTGAGGCGGCACCCTTCAGCGTGGAGGCTATGCGCAACGCCGCCCTGTTCACGTCCGACTTGTGCCGGGCTCTTGAGGAGGCGGGGCTGGATCCGGAGACGATCGAGCCGGAGTACGGCGTCCGGCAGTATGAGGTAACGGTTGCTCCCGCAGTCGGTCCTGCCGCGGGAGATCGCGCAATCATTGCTCGAGAACTGATCCGCGAGGTCGCCCGCCAACGCGGCATGCGAGCGTGCTTCAGCCCAAAGCCGACCCTTCTTGGGGTGGGCAACGGAAGTCATGTCCATTTCAGCCTGGTCGATTCTGAGGGACGTAATGCAACGTTCGATCAGCACGAGCCGACAGGAACCAGCAAAGTCGCTCAGCACTTCCTTGGCGGAATACTGCGCCACATCCACGCACTCACCGCGCTGACCGCACCCAGCCCCGTCTCATACCTTCGGCTGGGGCCGCAGCATTGGAGTTGCGGGTACGCGAGTTTCGGAATCCAAAATCGTGAGGCTGCGCTCCGAGTGTGCCCGTCCACGGAGAGCGATCCGGCCAAGAAGGCCCGAGGGTTCAACATGGAATTCCGGCCGCCCGACCCGACAGCTAGCCCCTACATCGTGCTGGGCGCACTCATCCGCGCAGGTCTGGAGGGAATCCGCAATGAACTGCCTCTCCCAGCCATCTGCGAGGGAGATCCTGCCGACCTCACCGAGGAGGAGAGGTCAGCCCTGGGTATTACGCCACTCGCGGCGTCCTTTGCAGAGGCGCTGAGTGCGTTCGAGATGGATCCGGTGGCGCGCACGTGGCTGCCGCCGCAGATGCTGGAGTCATACCTGTCCGTCAAGAGGACAGAATTGGAGATCACCCGATCGATGTCGCCAGAGGCAGTCTGCGAGCTGTACGCGAGCGTGTACTAGACGGCCTTCTGGTCACGCTCCCGACGGATGCGGATGAGTCCGAGGAGTGCGATCAGGCACCAGATTCCGTTGAGCACCCAGACGGACCACACATTCGTTGTGACGCCCACCCAGACCATCACACCAGCGCCCAGGAGATTCATCGCCTGATACACCAGTGATGTAGCAACCAGCCTGCCGGATGAGAGCAGTGCGTATGCCCCGAGGAGGAAGAGCGGCCCCAACAGCCCAACAATCTGCATCGTCATACTTTCCATGACCGGATTCTAGGGATCTATCGTGTCTTCGGCTGGGAGAATCGGGAAATGCGCGGAGTGGATGGCCCCGCTGCCTCACCGGCAGGTCTGAGAAAGCCGGTCAAGATAACTGTGGACCCAACAGCTGCCCATTTGAGGCAACGGATCCGTTGAGGATTCGCGTACACAAATCATCGACGAGGCCGTCAAAGAGTCGCCGACCCTGTGCTTCATCAGCGTGGAGCGGATTTCCCAGTACGCCCGACTCAGAGACAGCGCGAACACCCGATTCCATGAGATCGGGGAGGATTTCGCTCAGGTGTGAGGTGTTTCCCGTGATTGCACGCTCCATATCGACACGCTGCGGATCGAGGAACAGCATGACGGACGTCTCGTCGTGGCCAGCGTGTGCATCAGTCGCGCCCTCGAATGCGCAGGGCACCCAGGCCACGTCATGCTGCTCCTTGATGAGCTGGTTGACGACCTCGGCGATGGTGGGCACGTTTCCGCCATGTCCATTCACGAACACGATGCGTCCGGCCCAGTGGGACAGTGATCGTACGAGTTCAATGAGCATGATGCGTAGGGCATCGCGGCCGATGGAGATGGTCCCGGGAAACATCTGGTGCTCACCGCTCGCCCCGTAGGTGATGGGTGGTGCGATGACAACCTCAGTGTCGATCTCGTCAGATAGACGTGCAGCACATGCATCAGCAGCTGCTGCAGCGATCACAGTGTCCGTGTCGAAAGGCAGGTGTGGACCGTGCTGCTCGATGGAGCCAATGGGTACCAATACCAGCGGGAGATCTGGAACATTCGGCCACGACAAATCTGCCAGATACTTTGGTGCGGTCACGGGAATGCCTCAGGTACCCAATGTGCGGGTGAACCCTGCAGGCATCACCACGTCCTCTGGTGACAGATCGTGAATTGAGGAGTGGCCAAGTCCATACAGCGTGGCATCTATTCCGTTGCGAAGGATGTCCAAGACATTCTCCACACCGGCCTGCCCATTGGCGGCCAAAGCCCACAGGTATGCGCGGCCGATCATCACAGATCGCGCACCCAGCGCCACGGCCTTGACGACGTCGGCGCCGCGCCTGATGCCACCATCCATGACTACCTCGACGTCATTGCCGACCGCAGCGACGATTGAGGGGAGCACTCTGATCGGCGCGGGAGTGGTGTCGATGTTGTTGCCCCCATGGTTGGAGACGGAGATTGCAGTGAATCCCGCTTGGACAGCCGCCTTGGCGTCGTCAACTCGACAGATTCCTTTGAGCATGAAGGGTCCGTCCCACTGCGAGCGCAGCCATGCGATGTCAGCCCAAGTGGCGGGCGGGGTCTGCATCCATTCGAAATAAGCACCGAAGAATGTGGGCGAGACGCCCGCCTCATCGACCAGGTTGGGCGTGGTGAGGTCGGGAATGCCTCCGTTCCTCGCAAACTCGAGTAACCAGCGTGGTTTGGTGATCACCTGAGGCGCGAATTGCACCATCGTCTTCAGGTCGACCTTTTCTGGGATGACGGGGCTTCCCCAGTCGCGGCCGTAGGTGAAGGACCAATCGAGGGTGAGAATGAGCCCCTTGGCGCCATCGACGCGCGCCTTCTCGATGCGTTGCAGCATGGCATCTCGGGTGCCCATCCAGTACATCTGGAAGAAGGTCTTCGGATTCTGGGCAACGACCGCTTCGAGGGTTTTGCTTCCGAATGAGCCGAGACTCACGGCGGTACCCCGTGCCGCCGCTGCGCGGGCTACTGCCAGTTCTCCCTCGGGATGCACTGCCTGAACACCTGTCGGAGAGATGAATACGGGCATGGAGATTTCCTGACCCATCACGTTCGTGGCGAGATCACGCTGTGCATGCAGCCCAGCTACATGCGGTGCCAGTCCGAGTTCGGAGAAGGCCTGCGTGTTGTCCGCGTAGGAGACGCCCTTCTCAGAGCCGGCCAGCAGTGCGCTGTACACGGACGAAGGGAGTCGCTTCTTGGCACGGCGCTGTGCTTCGGCAACAGTCTCGAACCATGAGTTGGCCATGATGAGCCTTTCGTGGGATCAAGTGGCGTCGACGGTGAAGCCGGCGAGTGGGTTCTCCGCGCATGCACGGCTGGGTGGAGCTGACGGGGTGAATGAGCCGATCTGCAGCAGATTGCTGCTGGAGCCTCGTGCTGCAGTGTTGCGTGAGTGGTCCTGACTGGCCACAGGAATCGTTCGACCAACCTGGAGTAGTGCGGCCTCGCTGTAACCCTGGACGCATTCGGGATCGGGCCCATCAAGGGGGAGTCCCGTAAAGAACTTCGCCGCCATACAACCGCCCCGGCACGCGTCGAAGAACTCACATCGGGTGCAGGCGCCGGATGTTTGAGGCGAACGCAACTCTTGAAAGAGTTCGGATGTTTGCCATACGCCCGAGAACCCACCGGGCGATAGCACGTTTCCTGCGAGAAACTGATCGTGGATCGCGAATGGGCAGGCGTACACATCACCGATGGGATCGATGAGACAGACGACTCGGCCAGCACCGCACAGATTGAGGCCGGGAAGAGATTCCCCGTATCCCGCAAGGTGGAAGAAGGAGTCACCGGTCAGCACAGACTCGCCCGCTCGGAGCAACCAGTTGTAGAGCTCGCGTTGCTGTTCCGCGGTCGGGTGGAGATCGGACCAGACGTCCGCTCCACGACCGGATGGCCGCAGTCGAGTCAAACGAAGTGTGGCTCCATGGTGATCGGCCAACTCCTTGAACAAGTCGAGTTGTCCGACATTTTCGCGGGTGACGACGACGGAGATCTTCGCGTCAGTGAAACCGGCGGCGGAGAGGTTGTCGAGGGCACGGATTGCCGTGTCGTAGGACCCCTCACCACGCACGCGGTCGTTGACGTCGGCCGTGGCTCCGTCAAGTGAAATCTGCACATCCACGTAATCCGTGGACGCGAGAAATGCAGCGCGCTCAGGTGTGATGCGAACGCCATTGGTGGAGAATTTGACCCCGACCTGATGATCCACTGCGTAGCGAAGCAGGTGCCAGAAGTCCGGACGGATGGTCGGTTCGCCACCACCGATGTTGACATAGAACACCTGCATGGCCTGCAACTCATCGATGATCGCCTCACATTGCTCAGTAGAGAGCTCGCGCGGGTCTCGTCGACCAGAGGAGGAAAGGCAGTGCACACAAGCGAGATTGCATGCGTAGGTGAGTTCCCAAGTGAGACAGATGGGCGCATCGAGACCGTATTCGAACTGCTCGATTAGTGATCCGCCCTGTGGCCGCGAATGCAAGGTCGCAGTCACGAGACGTTCCTTTGAGCGCAGCGAACAATCATGCCGGTCGATGCCAGTGATTCGAGTGCCTTGATGTATGCGGGCCATTGCTCACTGGGCACGCAGGCTGTCTCCAGCGCATCACGAACAAGGGTCTTGGTATTGAGGTTTTCGACGACGGTCACCAACTCCTTGCGTTTGAGAAATGTCAGCCTTCGAGTACCGAAGTGGTAGGCCAGGGCTCCGAAGGGCTCTGGACGCAGGGCCACATCTGGGGCGAGTACCCATGACTCGGCGAGCATGGTCGTCATGAATTCGAGGTGCCTCTCGGGAGGTCTAGTAGACGCCGCACATGCCGTCGATCGACACGTCTTCGATCAAGGTCTCCACGGTGACTTCGGTGGGTTCTGCGGTGGTGGGTTCTGCGTTCATGGTTGTCCTTTTTCGGGCGAATGGGGTCTTGTAGGCGACCCAAAGGTGTTGCAGCAGACTAATGGCACTCAGCGCCAAAGGTCAAGGGTTATGGCGAGGAATTGAGAGCCTGCGCTGGTAGGTTTCGAAGAACGAAAGGTGCGAGGCAGGGCAATGATCGGAAGACCCCCCGTCACCACTCATGCCGATATCGAGGCAGCTGCGTTCACGCTTTTCGCGCAGAAGGGGTTCGCGGAGACCACACTCGAAGACATCGCTCAGGCGGTGGGAGTCGGAAGGCGCACGATCTTCCGTTATTACCCCTCGAAGAACGACATCCCATGGGGGCGATTCGACGAGAGTCTGGCCGGATTTCGCGAGACCCTGCAGCGCATGCCCGCCGAGTTGCCCGTGTTCGATGCGGTGCATCAGGGCGTCATCGAGTTCAATCGATTCGACGATGCGGTGCTGAGCCAGCATCGTGAGCGCATGTCCTTGATCCTGCGAACACCGGAGTTGCAGGCTCACTCCGCGCTGCGTTACGAGCAGTGGCGCAAAGTCATCGCCGATTATGTTGCGATGCGCACCGGACACCATGTAGGCAGCAGCCTTCCCGTCACCGCTGGCCATGTCGGTCTCGCACTTGCCCTGAGCGCCTATGAATCCTGGCTGAGCGATGAGAACGGTTCCTTGACGGAGAGTTTGTCCCGATCATTCAGCGAACTGGGCACCTTGATGGGCCGTCATGGGTGATCGCCGCGCTCCCTCGATGACGTTGCCCAACCAGGACCGACAACTTCCCATCGGTGCCGTCATCTACCTCGACCCTCGGGTGAGACTCTGGGCAGATGGAGCCGTTCTCATCGGCGGATCACCGTGGCGCATCAGTCGCCTTTCACCGGAGACCAGGGCCATCGTTCGTGATCTGCGCGTGCGAGGTGAACGAGGCCGTTGTGCCGAAACCTCACGCGAACTTGCGGTGTATCGGGAACTGATCGACAGAGGATTTGCTCACTTCATGTCGTCACGTCGTAGTGCACCTCTTCACTGTGACACGGTGATACCGGCAATGGATCGTCCTGAGCTGCTCGAACGGTGTCTGGAATCCCTGAGCGGGCAGGATGTCACGGTCGTCGATGACGGATCCATGAACATTGCAGAGATAGCCGATGTGGCGAAACGCTGGCGTGCCCGACTCATCGAGCATCCCGTCAATCGAGGCCCGTCGGGTGCGCGCAACACCGGGATCGATCACACCGATGGAGATTTCATTGCTTTCATGGATTCCGACTGCACGGCACCACGGGGATGGCCGGACTCAATGCTCCATCACTTCGATGATCCCGCCGTGGCAGCCGTGGCCCCTCGTGTTGTGGGACACGAGGTCACTCGAGGGGTGATCGAGCGATACGAGAGCACCCGGTCCTCATTGGATATGGGCATCACTGCAGAACTCGTGCGGCCCGGCTCTCGACTGGGCTTTGTTCCTACAGCCGCACTGATCGTGCGACGCGCTGCGCTTGGCGCGGCTCGCTTCGATGAGAACCTGCGGGTGGGTGAGGACGTTGATCTCGTCTGGCGTCTTGTTGAGGCCGGATGGCACGTTGTGTACGACCCATCGGTGGTTGTTCGTCACAAAATACGCACCGATCCTCGAGAATGGAGCGTCCGCAGATTCCAGTACGGGACGTCTGCTCCGCAGCTGGAGGAACTCCATCCGGGCTTTCTCACTCCGGCCAAAGTCTCAGCGTGGAATGTCGCCGCGCTCGCCTTTCTCGCTGTGCGCAAGCCGCTCCTTGCCGCAGCCGTAACAGGGGCCGCAACCGCAGCACTGACGAGGCAGACCGGTTCGATGCCCCGCGGCGTGCTGCTCGCCGGACGGGTGGTGGGTCAGGGACTCCTCGCGGACTCAGCCGCGATCGGTCACCTGTTGCGCCGTGAGTGGTGGCCGGTTGGAGCGGCAGCGCTGGCACTATCACCCCGATACCCGGCAGCACGCGTTGCAGCGGCCACAATGCTCGCTCCCATCGCGCTGGAGTGGGTCACTCGAGAGCGCTCGCTCGACCCCGTGAGGTACTCGGTACTTCGATTGATTGACGACGCAAGTTATGGAACGGGTGTCATCGTCAGCTCCATACGAGCGCGCCGTGCTGCTCCGCTGATTCCTCGTATCCGCGTGCCGCGGTGGCCGTCACAAGGACACTGAGGGCTCTCACTCCAACTTCAAGGGACGAATGTCTTGCATGCCCACCTGCGGGGCACAGATGCAGACCTCGGCTCCACATTCCACCTTCACCGCTGGGCCACATTGATGCGCACGGCCACTGACTTAAACGCAGGGGTCAAAGATTTCGGATCGATCCGCCTCGGCACGATGGCATTCGCTTCCGGGTAATACATCGCTGCGCTGCCCTGAGAAATCTCAACGATGGCAATGCGTACGTTCATGGAACCAATCTCACTCGAGACAGAGACTTGGTCGCCTTCACTCACTCCAAGCCGTGCTGCATCTGCTGCATTGATCATCACTACATCGCGTCGGGTATTTCCGCGATAGAGATCTTCTTCGTCGTAGACCACGGAATTGAACTGACCCTCAGAGCGCAGGGTCATTAACGCGAATTCGCCAGCACCAGCAATGGGCTGGGGGAGTGGGATCACGTGGGCAAGGGCGCGACCCGAGTCGGTAGCGAAACTGGGTTCATGGAATGTGCGAT
>JBIISH010000046.1:0-9170 GCA_044341115.1 Candidatus Nanopelagicales bacterium | reverse complement strand
CGACGACTTCCCGCCAGTACCGGACGAACCTTTCCGGCCTGGCACCGGTTCACCATCCACTCGGGTCGAAGATGCGCGCCTCAACAACAAATACGTCTTCGACACTTTTGTTATCGGATCCAGTAACAGGTTCGCTCATGCCGCTGCTGTGGCTGTCGCTGAGCAACCAGCACGCGCCTACAACCCACTGTTTATCTACGGCGGTTCGGGGTTGGGTAAAACGCATTTGCTGCATGCCATCGGCCATTACACAAAGACTTTGTACAAGGGAACTCATGTGCGATATGTGAGTTCAGAGGAATTCACCAACGAGTTCATCAACAGCATCCGTGACGATAAGGCCGGGGTATTCCAAAGGCGGTACCGAGACGTTGACGTTCTCCTCGTTGATGATATTCAGTTCTTGAGTGGAAAAGTCCAGACCCAGGAAGAATTTTTTCATACTTTCAACACTCTGCACAATGCAAATAAGCAGATTGTCATTACCTCTGATTTGCCACCCAAGCAACTCCAGGATTTCGAAGATCGGATGAGGTCACGCTTTGAATGGGGTCTCATTACCGACGTTCAACCCCCTGACCTTGAAACCCGAATTGCGATTCTTCGTAAAAAGAGCGTTCAAGAACGCCTCGTCGCCCCTCCCGAGGTTCTTGAATACATTGCCTCGAAAATCTCCAGCAACATTCGTGAGCTTGAAGGTGCACTTATCCGTGTTACTGCTTTTGCCTCATTGAATCGTCAGCCGGTAGATCTCACCATTACCGAGATCGTTCTTAAGGATCTTTTGCCCTCTGACGCCGGGCCGGAGATCACCGCCGCACAGATCATGGGAGCCACAGCTCAATATTTTGGCGTGACCGTCGACGATCTATGCGGGGCAAGCCGATCACGAGTTTTGGTGACCGCCCGCCAAATAGCCATGTACCTATGCCGGGAACTCACCGATCTGTCCCTTCCTAAAATTGGACAGACTTTTGGTGGGCGGGATCACACAACGGTGATGCATGCCGACCGGAAGATTCGCCACTTGATGGCTGAACGGCGCAGCTTGTTCAATCAGGTGACTGACCTCACAAGTCGAATCAAGTCTCAACCTCGGGTGATGCAGTAATCACGAGGTAGTCCCCAACATTCACACGAGAATCAAGTGTTCTCACGATGTCCACAAATGTGTATAAACGTTGTGTATAAAGGTGTGGACAACTCAGTGAAAACGGACAAATACTACTAAAATTACTAAGTGGGAGACAGTATTCGTGACCCTGTCCCCACAGGTGGACATCCTGTGGATAAGACTTTCCCCTCACCGATTAGTTCAACGCTCCTCTGTGGAGAAAACTTCATCTCCTGTGGAAATTCGTGCCCAATATTTGTAGTACCCACACACGGCCCTTTCCACGCACAATTTCGTCCACAGCTCACCCCCAGCGATAAATGGGCTACTTACGGGTAAAACACCACTTCTCCACAGTTTCCACAGCACCTACTACGACTACTACCTATATCTATGACATTGAATAACAAGCAGTAACTACCCACTACCGCTGTGGACTTCTCTCCTGACACACTTACCCTTCATTCGTTGTTGGAGGACAGGTTGAAGTTCCGCGTTGAAAGAGATGTTCTAGCTGAAGCTGTGGCGTGGGCTGCTCGCACGCTGCCAACACGACCTTCACTTCCTGTTCTTGCTGGAGTTGTGCTCGACGCAACCAGTGGCTCACTACAACTCAGCAGTTTCGACTACGAGGTTTCTGCTCGCGTTGATGTCAGTGCAGATGTAGATGAACCAGGTCGCGTTCTTGTCTCTGGTCGTCTGTTAGCTGATATCGCGCGTTCTCTGCCAGCCCAACCAGTTGTGATGCAGACGGATGGCACGCGAGTGTCCATCACGTGCGGTCGTTCAACCTTCGCACTACCCACTCTTCCTGTTGAGGATTACCCGCAGTTGCCAGCGATGCCAGGTGTTGCCGGGTCAGTCCCATCCGATGTGTTTGCCGCAGCAGTTGCGCAGGTGGCAATTGCAGCCGGTCGAGATGACACCCTTCCCACGCTCACCGGTGTGCGCATGGAGATCGATGGGTCCACCATCGTTTTGGCCGCAACTGATCGCTACCGATTAGCCGTCCGTGAATTTTCCTGGACACCCACCTCATCATCGATTTCGGCAACAGCACTGGTGCCGGCAAAAACCCTTTCTGATGCAGCAAAGTCTCTCGCCGGTGGAGATTCAGTTTCCATTGCACTCACACCAGATGCTGCAGGTTTGATTGGTTTCGAAGGAGAAGGTCGTCGCAGTACCACGCGTCTTCTCGACGGAGAATTTCCTAAGTACCGGTCACTGCTTCCCAATGAGAGTTCAACCGTTGCATCGGTAGACACCCAAGCACTCATCGATGCTGTAAAGCGAGTTGCTTTGGTCGCCGAAAGAAACACCCCCGTTCGGTTAACTTTCGATGGGTCCGAAGTTTCCCTCCGTGCCGGAGCTGGCGATGATGCGCAAGCATCCGAAGTCGTCGAAAGTGTTACGGAAGGCGATGTCATCGAGATCGCCTTCAATCCTGGCTACCTCATCGACGGTCTCGTTGCCGTTAACTCACCGATTGCTCGGTTCTCGTTCACTCAATCAACACGGCCAGCAGTCATCACGGGTGTCAGCGAAGTCAGTGCGGCATCATCTGATGCCTACCGATACCTGCTGATGCCGGTTCGCCTGACTGGCTGACGAGTGTGGATTCAAGCTCTCACCCTCACTGATTTTCGTTCCTACGAAACCTTGAGTCTTGAATGTGAGCAGGGCGTAAATCTCTTTGTTGGCCCAAATGGCCAAGGGAAAACAAACATTGTTGAGGCAATCGGTTATCTCTCCACCCTGTCGAGTCATCGTGTTGCTGCTGATCTGCCATTAGTCCGTGTCGGAACGGCCAGTGCAGTCATCGCCGCCCGCATCGGCGAAGGTGACCGGTCGGTCACCCTCGAGTTGCAAATCAATCCGGGTAAAGCAAACAAAGTTCGGATCAACCGTGCCACTGCGGTCAAAGCTCGAGACGCACTCGGCCTGGTGCGCACCGTGGTGTTTGCGCCAGAAGATTTAGCGATAGTTAAGGGCGACCCCGCAGAGCGCCGGCAATTCATGGATCGCTTACTCGTGCAGCGGACACCACGCATGGCTGGTGTGATCGCTGATTATGAGCGAGTGCTTAAGCAAAGGAACGCACTTTTAAAATCGGCATTTAGTGCGCGCGGAGATGCTGCAATTGCAGACACACTTCAGGTTTGGGATGAACAACTCAGCACCTTTGGCGCGGAGCTCACGGCGGCTCGCATCTCGACGTTGATCGACATGCGTGATCCGGTGGTGAATGCCTATCGAGATGTTGCTGGAGCCGGCGCCGCGGTGAGTCCGACTGACCTCACCATGACTTATCTTGCGAAAGCAGTCGGTGAGTCAATTCATCCCGGACCTGACGTAGACGCTTGGCGGACGATTCTTTCCGAGGCACTCGTGAATCGACGCAGGGAAGAACTCGCTCGCGGCCTCACGTTGGTAGGACCACACCGAGACGATGTCACTCTGACCTTGGGTGGTTTACCGGTAAAAGGTTTTGCATCCCACGGTGAGGCGTGGTCTGTTGCGTTGGCACTTCGTTTGGGTTCGGCCGAAGTTCTCCGCGGAGACGGAATCGACCCCATCGTCATTTTGGACGACGTTTTTGCAGAGCTCGATGTTGCTCGTCGTGAGCGCCTGATTGAACTCATCGCACCGTCAACTCAGGTGTTCATTACGGCTGCGGTGCAAGAAGATGTACCCGTGCATCTCACAGCAACCACGTTTACCGTTCGCAGGGGAGCGGCAGAGCGATGAGTGAGCACACGCAGCCCGATTCCACTCAGGCGGATTCCACTCAAGCCAATGACGACGTTGCTGCTCGGGCCCTTCGACGCGCAACCGGGGCCAGCTCGAGCAAGGCGGGCTCAAGCCGGCTACCCCGCACCCCACGCCGACTGGGTGAGTACCGAGACCCGCAGTTGCTGGGCAGCGCCCTGGACTCCCTTCTGGCCGATCAAGGGTGGACCACCCAGACCGCCACCGCCGATGTGCTCTCCCGGTGGGCTGACATCGTGGGTGCTGACCTCGCTGAGCACGTGAGCCCGCAGGGATTTCATGAGGGGGAGCTCATATTGATCGCGGATTCCACGACCTGGGCCACCCAGGTGCGCCTTCTCCTTCCGCAGGTCCACCAAACCCTGGATAAGGCGCTCGGCAAAGGTGTCATCACCAAAATCACGATCCACGGGCCCACCGCACCCTCTTGGGTGAAGGGTCCTCGTCGAGTCAAGGGTCGAGGACCTCGCGACACCTACGGGTAAACGGCCCGCCAAGGTACCCAATACGGCCGATCTCACCTAATTCGTAGGGGGGATAAGGAATGGGGGTCGCATCGATCTATCCCCCCTGCAAGCCCCGTGGCGTGTGTGTTCAATGTCGTTTATTCCGGTAGACTGACGGGAAATACAAGGGCGATGTCATCGCCACACACCACACGTTCCGGGCCCTGCCCGAGGAGCAGCCCGCTGCCCTCTGGCCCCCGGCAAGAAGGAGCTCCGCTGTGTCGTATGACGCCAGTGCGATCACCGTTCTCGAAGGACTCGACGCAGTCCGCAAACGCCCAGGCATGTACATCGGGTCCACCGGTGAGCGCGGACTGCACCACCTCGTCTATGAGGTGGTCGACAACTCAGTCGATGAGGCGATGGCGGGTTACGCCAAAGAGATCTCGGTGACCCTGCTAGCCAACGGTGGAGTACGGGTCACTGACGATGGCCGCGGCATCCCGGTCGATGAGCACCCCGTTGAGAAGCGCCCGGCAGTCGAGGTTGTACTGACCGTTCTGCACGCCGGCGGCAAGTTCGGTGGCAGCGGCTACTCGGTCTCTGGCGGTCTGCACGGAGTGGGCGTCTCTGTAGTGAACGCGCTCTCGACCAAACTCGACGTCGAGGTGTGCCGCGAGGGCAATGTGTACCGGCAGACCTATCACCACGGAGTGCCGCAGGCGCCGTTGGAAAAAGGTGAGAAGACCGATCGCACCGGAACCACCGTCACGTTCTGGGCCGACCCCGACATCTTCGAAACCACGCACTACGACTTCACCACTTTGTCACGGCGCTTCCAAGAGATGTCTTTCTTGAACAAGGGCTTGACCATCGAGCTCACCGATGAGCGAGTGGGAGCTGCGCCGATTCGCGAAGACGCAGAAGGCATCATCGATGAAGACGAGCGCGTGCGCACCGTCCGTTACTACTACGAAGGCGGCATCGCTGACTTTGTTCGTCACATCAATGCGAGTAAAGGTGTATCGAACCCCACGGTGATCGATGTCGGCGCTGAAGCAGAAGACAAGCGCATGAGCGTCGAACTCGCACTGCAGTGGAATATGTCTTACGCAGAGTCTGTCTACACCTTCGCTAACACCATCAACACCACGGAGGGTGGCACCCACGAAGAAGGGTTCCGCTCCGCATTGACGTCGTTGGTAAATAAATTCGCACGCGAGTGGGGTGTTCTAAAAGAAAAAGACACCAACCTTTCCGGTGAAGACGTGCGTGAGGGTCTCACCGCAATCTTGAGTGTGAAGCTCGTTGAACCGCAGTTCGAAGGACAGACCAAAACAAAACTTGGTAACACGGAGATGAAGGCGTTCGTTCAAAAAGTCGTCAACGATCAACTCGGTGAGTGGTTTGAGAAGAACCCGTCTGAGGGTAAAGAGATCGCACGTAAATCGGTGAACGCAGCCGTTGCCCGCATGGCCGCGCGCAAAGCGCGAGATCTTGCCCGCAACCGCAAGGGTTTGCTCGGCGGTGCTGGCATGCCAGGCAAGTTGATCGACTGTTCAAGCCGGGAGCCTGAAGACTGTGAGATTTTCATCGTCGAGGGTGACTCCGCCGGTGGTTCGGCGAGGCAAGGCCGCGATCCCAAGATCCAGGCGATCTTGCCTATCCGGGGAAAGATCTTGAACGTCGAGAAATCACGCATCGACAAAGTGCTGCAAAACACCGAAGTTCAAGCGTTGATCTCCGCTTTCGGTACTGGTGTGCAAGAGGAGTTTGATCTCAACCGTTTGCGCTACCACAAGGTTGTGCTGATGGCCGATGCTGATGTTGACGGACAGCACATCCGCACCCTGCTGCTCACCCTGTTGTTCCGGTTTATGCGCCCACTCGTGGAACAGGGCTACGTCTACATTGCCCAACCACCGCTCTACAAAATCAAGTGGTCGCGCGAGGTTGCCGATTTCGCGTATTCCGATCGCGAGCGCGATGCACTCTTGGAGGCTGGTTTCGCAGCCGGCCGACGACTTCCGAAGGAAGAAGCAGTGCAGCGCTACAAGGGACTCGGTGAAATGAATGCCGACGAACTGTGGGAAACCACCATGAACCCCCAGCAGCGAGTGTTGTTACAGGTCACTCTTGACGACGCCGCTCAAGCCGATGAAATGTTCAGCGTGCTGATGGGCGAAGACGTTGAGGCGCGCCGCAATTTCATCCAACAAAACGCGCGCGACGTGCGTTTCCTCGATATCTGATTTTTGGCCAACGAGTAACGGAGATTTCACGTGTCTGACGACATCACCCCTGAGGGCGGCGAAGACCAGATCGACGAGGTCGAGATCATCGGCCAGCACGGTCGCATCGAACCGGTCGATCTGCAAACCGAGATGCAGCGGTCATACCTCGACTACTCCATGTCTGTCATCGTTTCTAGAGCGCTGCCCGACGTGCGCGACGGACTGAAGCCTGTGCACCGACGCGTTCTCTTCGCGATGTACGACGGTGGCTACCGGCCAGATCGCAACTTCTCCAAGAGCGCCCGCGTTGTTGGCGACGTCATGGGCAGTTACCACCCGCACGGTGACTCGGCGATCTACGACGCACTCGTGCGGCTAGCCCAGCCGTGGTCGTTGCGGTACCCACTGGTGCAAGGCCAAGGAAACTTCGGCTCACCAGGAAATGACCCGCCCGCTGCCCAGCGCTACACGGAGTGCCGGATGGCCCCGCTGGCCATGGACATGGTGCGCGATATCGACGAAGACACCGTCGATTTCGGACCGAACTACGACGGACGCACGCAAGAGCCATTGGTGCTGCCTGCCCGATTCCCCAACCTGTTGGTCAATGGCAGCGCCGGCATCGCCGTCGGTATGGCCACAAACATCCCGCCGCATAACCTCCGTGAGGTCGCAGCAGGAGCGCAATGGATCCTCGCCAACCCTGATGCTGATCGTGAGACCCGC
Source organism: Candidatus Nanopelagicales bacterium (assembly GCA_044341115.1). Taxonomy (GTDB): domain Bacteria; phylum Actinomycetota; class Actinomycetes; order S36-B12; family S36-B12; genus CAIXFB01. The sequence continues at coordinate 1,881 of JBIISH010000046.1, read as the reverse complement.
CAAGCGGCGCTGACCGATCTCATCAAGGGACCGGATTTCCCCACCGGCGCCCTGATCATGGGTCGCAAGGGAATCGACGACGCTCATCGCACCGGTCGTGGCTCGATCACGATGCGTGCAGTGGTCACCGTCGATGAGGATTCACGCGGGCGGCAACTACTGATCGTTACCCAACTCCCGTACCAGGTAAACCCGGATAACTTGCTGCTGCGCATCGCTGAACTTGTGGGCGATGGAAAGCTCACCGGGATTTCAGACGTGCGTGATGATTCGTCGTCGCGTACCGGTATGCGTCTGGTCATCGAACTCAAGCGCGATGCTGTTGCACAGGTTGTGCTGAACCAGCTCTACAAGCACACCCAACTTCAAGACAACTTCGGCGCGAACATGCTCGCACTCGTTGACGGTGTACCGCGCACGCTCACCCTCGAGCAGTTCTTGCGCTACTGGGTTGCGCACCAGATCGAGGTCATTCAGCGCCGCACCCGTTACCGTCTTCGCAAGGCTGAAGAGCGCGCTCACATTTTGCGCGGCTACCTCAAAGCACTCGACGAACTCGATGCGGTCATCGCGTTGATCCGGGCCAGTGCCACGGTGGATGAGGCTCGCACCGGATTGATGAGCCTGCTCGAGATCGACGAGTTGCAAGCCACCGCAATTCTCGACATGCAGCTGCGTCGACTTGCCGCCCTGGAACATCAGAAGATCCTCGACGAATACGAAGACCTGATGTCGAAGATCGCCGACTACACAGACATCCTCGAAAAAGAGGAACGTCAGCGCGCGATCGTTTCAGAGGAACTCGCTGAAATTTCGGAGAAGTTTGGTGATGATCGTCGCACCGATTTCATCCCGTGGGATGGGGATGTGACCGATGAGGATCTGATCGCTGAAGAAGATGTTGTGGTCACGATCACAGCGGGCGGCTACGCAAAGCGCACCCGCAGCGAGCTTTACCGTTCCCAGCGCCGTGGTGGAAAAGGCATTAAGGGCGCCAACCTTCGGCAAGACGATGTGGTGGAACACCTTTTTGCCACGACCACCCATCACTGGATCTTGTTCTTCACGAACAAGGGCCGCGTGTACCGCGCGAAGGCGTACCAACTGCCAGAGGCTGGCCGCGACGCGAAGGGTCAGCATGTCGCGAACCTGCTCGCCTTCCAGCCTGATGAAACCATCGCGCAGGTCCTAGCGATTCCGAACTACGAGGCGGCGGCGAACTTGGTGCTGGCAACTCGTCGTGGCATGGTGAAGAAGACTCGTTTGAGTGAATATGACACGAATCGCCAGGGCGGCATCATCGCGATCAACCTCGCTGATGAAGATGAAGTGATGGGTGCTCGTCTCGTCTCTGATTCTGATGATCTGCTGCTGTTCTCTCGGAAGGGAATGTCGGCGCGGTTCACCGCTAACGATGACACCCTGCGCCCGATGGGCCGGGCCACTGGCGGCGTGATCGGTATGCGTTTCCGGGGTGATGATGCCCTGCTTGCGATGGATGTCGCGCAGCCCGACTCCTTCGTCGTCACGATCACTGACGGTGGATTCGCTAAGCGCACCAACATTGCGGAATGGTCGCCTAAGGGCCGTGGCATTCTCGGTGTTCGTGCCATGAAGTTGGTCGAGGAACGCGGCTCACTCGTGGGCGCAATGGTGTGTGTTGCCAGCGATCAGATCTTCGCGATTGCATCTAATGGCGTGGTTATTCGCACCAGCGTTGAAGAGATTCGTCCTTCAGGTCGCGACACCATGGGCGTCACGATGATGAAGCTCGCTGATGGTGACACCGTGGTTGCAGTCGCTCGCAGTGCGGAGTCAGACGAAGTCGACGGCGACGAAGTGGAAGTTGCCCTTGAGGTCGAGGTTGTGGCCGTGGGTGAA
>JBIISH010000304.1:0-2516 GCA_044341115.1 Candidatus Nanopelagicales bacterium | reverse complement strand
GTAGGATCACCTCTATGCCGTCAGTCTGGCGGTCGCCAAATCGGGGTCATGCCCGAACGACAAGGGAGGTCGCATGAGACGTCGTCTCATGAGCATCACGGTGGCCATCGGTGCCGCCTCACTCATCCTTACCGGATGTGTGTCATCTGACTCAGAAACCGCAACGGAAGAGACCGCAGCAGCTGAGACTTCAGAGGAGGCCGTTGTTGAAAGTGCGGCCGAGTCCGAGGCCGAAGCAACGGGCGAACCGCTGGTTCTTGGCATTGTTCAGGCCGGCAGCGGATTCATGGGCCCCATCGACACCCCCGCACGTAACGCTCTTCTCCTTGAGGTTGAGAAGGTCAATGCTGCAGGTGGCGTCAACGGTGCACCTATCGCCGTCGAGTTCATCGACACTGAGACCAAGTTTGAGCGCTACGCATCTGCTGCCGAAGAGGTAATCGGCAAGGGCGCGAACGTTCTCATCGTGACGTGCGATTACGACGTGTCTGCACCCGCAGCACTCGTTGCTGAGGGCAAGAACATCCTCAACATCGCACCTTGCATCGGCGATCCGATCTACGGTCCCGCGGGCGGCTTGAACCTAGGCTTCTCCATGGGCGCCGGCACTCCTGGCGAGTCATCTATCATGGCTGAGTTCGCCATCAAGAAGGGCTGGAAAACGGCCGTGCTGCTCGAGGACACCTCGATCAAGTACACCCAGAACCAGTGCAAGATCTTCAACACCCGCTTCACCGAGCTGGGTGGCACCGTGACCGACACCTACCAGTACGTTCAGGGTGACTCGGTCAAGGAATCCGTGTCGAAGATTGCAGCAGGCGACGAGCCTGACCTGATCGTCAACTGTGGCTACAACCCCGGTGGTGGCACGGTTGCAAAGGAAATCCGCGATGGCGGTCTGGAAACCCCGATCATCTCCGGCTTCGGCATGGATGGTGACTTCTGGGTCGGCGCAATCCCGGACCTCTCGGATTACTACGTAGTGACCTACGCAGCCAAGAACGGTGATGACTCCAATCCGGATGTCAACGCCGCCGCGGCTGAGTACGAGGCTGCTTACGGCAACGCTCCCGACGTCGGTGGATTCGTCACCGGTGCAACCACACTGCAGGTCATCCTCGAGGCCTACAAGCAGGCTGGTACGTGGGACGGTGCTGCACTCGCAAAGACGATCGAGACGTTTAAGGATGTGCCCACGTTGGCAGGTCCCACGAGCTTCTCGCCTGATTTGCACATCAACGTTGAGCGCCCGATGGCGGTTCTCGAGGTTGTTGACGGCAAGCTGAAGTTCATCGAGACGGTGACTGCTGAAAAGGTCGTCTTCCCGTAATGACGGACTCTGTGACACCCCGGTCGCGCTCTCTGAGCGTGGCCGGGGTGTCTCGGTCATTCGCCGGTGTTCAAGCCCTCACGGGGGTCACGTTGGCGGTGGAACCGGGAATGGTCCTCGGGCTCATTGGCCCGAACGGTGCTGGTAAATCCACGCTCGTAAACATCATTAGCGGATACGACTTTCCTGATGAGGGATCGGTTCTGCTCAACGACGAAGACATCACGAGGGCCAAGCCGCATATTCGTGCTCGCCGCGGCCTAGCTCGTACCTTTCAGCATGGGCACCTCTTTGGCGGCCTTACCGTGCGCGAGAACATCGAGGTCACCGCGCTGGGCACCGGAAAATCTGCGCGCGAATCGGTCACAACGGCAGATGAATTACTCGACGAATACCACCTTCGCGGTCGCGAAAATCATCCCGCGAGTTCGTTGCCGCACGGTGTCGAACGTCGCGCGGGAGTAGCGCGCGCATTGGCGACCTCGCCGGACTACGTACTTCTTGACGAACCAGCAGCTGGCCTGAATGAGGGCGAAATCGGGGAATTTGCCGAGAACATTCGCCATCTTCGAGACCGCGGTCTTGGCGTCTTACTGATCGACCACAATGTGCGCCTGATCCTTGACGTGTGCGACCGTATTCACGTTCTGGTGGAGGGTCGCACTCTTCTCGAGGGCACCCCCGATGAGGTCCGCAATAGCGACGAACTCGTCGAGGCGTACCTGGGAAGGAGCGGAAGTGTCCAACGCTGACAAGGGACTTTCCGTTGTTGATCTCACCGTGGCCTACAACGGTGTGCCGGCGGTGCGGGGAATCAGTCTTGAGGTTCCAGCTGGTCAGGCGATCGGTCTCATCGGACCTAACGGCGCTGGCAAATCCTCAACGTTGCTCTCCATCATGGGCGCGATCCCGCGGGGTGGAACGGTGCTTGTTGATGGCGTAGACGTTGCCGGGTTACCCCCGGAGAAAGTTGTTCGCAAGGGCGTTTCCCTCGTACCTGAAGGTCGTCACGTGTTTGCTGATCTCACGGTCATGGATAACTTGCGCTTAGGTGCGGTGGGCCGTCGGGATAAGTCCGGATATGCCGAAGCTTTGGAAAATGTTCTTGCGATGTTCCCGATCCTGAGCGAGTTCTCAGCGCGCCAAGCTGGCTTGCTCTCCGGCGGCCAGCAGCAGCAGTTGGCGA
>JBIISH010000303.1:0-2517 GCA_044341115.1 Candidatus Nanopelagicales bacterium | reverse complement strand
CTCAATGGTGTCGGCAACAGTCAGCACCTCACGGAGTTTGTGGGTGATGAAGATGACCGCCACACCGGAGTCGGCGAACCCCCGCATGACCTTGAGCAACTCATCGGTCTCTTGCGGGGTCAGAACGGCGGTGGGCTCGTCCATGATCAGGATGTCGGCTTTGCGGTACAAGGCTTTGAGGATTTCAACCCGCTGCTGCGCCCCTACGGGAATATCTTGCACCTTCGCATCCACGTCGACCTGTAGTCCGTATTGCTCGGCCAACCGCGCAACCTCGTCGCGGGCTTTTTTCATGTTAACGAATGGCCAGCGCCGTGGCTCATCACCAAGAATGACGTTTTCGGCAACAGTAAAAACGGGGACCAGCTGGAAGTGCTGATGGACCATGCCGATCCCGGCCTTGATGGCATCGCGTGAACTGTGAAATTTCACGCGCTCGCCCTTGACGAAAATTTCACCTTCGTCGGGGGTGTACAGGCCGTAGATCATCTTGACCAGCGTGCTCTTGCCCGCCCCGTTTTCACCGAGCAGCGCGACGATCTCGCCACTACGAACCGACAGAGAAACGTCTTCGTTGGCGATCACGCCGGGAAAGCGTTTGGTTAATCCTCGTGCCTCGAGAACCACTTCTCCAATTTTCGACATCGCCATCAATCTTTCTCATATGGCTTACCGACTGCGGCTGGGGGTGAGACCCTCCCAGAGACAGCGGCCAGCAGAACGATGGTGAGGACGTACGGAAGCATGTTGACGAACTGCGGTGGGATTTCAAACACTGCATCTGATTGCAGCTGACTGGCAACTCCTTGAGTCAAGCCGAAGAAGATCGCCGCGAACATCGCGCCCAGTGGATTCCACGCACCGAAGATCATGATCGCCAGTGCGGTGAAACCTCGGCCGGCAGTGAAGCCGCGCTCGAAAGTGCCCGCAGCCTCGATCGCGAGGTACGCGCCCGCCAACCCGGCGATTCCGCCCGCAAGAGTGACGTTGATGAATCGGGTGCGAGGAACGTTGATCCCAGAGGTGTCCGAGGCACTGGGCTTCTCACCCACAGATCTGGTGCGCAGACCCCAGATCGTCTTGAACAGCAAGACCCACAAGATCACGGCAATCAAGATTGCCGCGTAGGTGTACAAGCCGTTGTTGAAAAGCACTGGTCCCAATAGCGGGATGTCTTTCAAGAGTGGAACCGCAACGGTGGGCATGACTCCAGGAAGCACATAACCCTGCGCGTAGAAGAAACTGGTTAGACCGGTGGCGAGGATGTTGATGATCGTTCCGGCGATAATTTGATCCATCTTCCAAGTGACTGATCCCACCGCGAGGAAAGCGCCCATGATCATGCCGGTGCCAACACCGATCATCGCGCCAGCGATCAAGTTGCCGGTCAGTGCTGCACCAAAGAATCCGGCGAAGGCGCTCATCAGCATCTGGCCTTCAATGCCGATATTGATCACGCCAGAGCGTTCACAGATGATTCCCACCATGGCAGCGAGGATGAGCGGAACCGCATAACGCAATGAGAAAGAGAGCACGGATTCGGTGCGATTTGCATCCATGACATAAGAAACGATGATGCCCGCGACGATGAAGCCACCAAGGATGTATGCCCAGCGCGCATTCATGATCCCCACCCCGATGTAACCCGAGTCGTCTTGATATTCCGCTTGCGGAACAAGAAGCGACCAACAATGGGTGCGGCAACGAACAGAAGAGTCAAAGCCAAGATGACGTCGACAACTTCAGGTTCGATCCCAGTTTCGAATTGCAAAGCTGCAGCACCAGAACGCAAAGTTCCAACCAGGATGGCGGCCGGGATCGCTGCGATCGGATTCGCCCGAGCAAGAAGTGCGATCGTGATGCCGTCAAAGCCAAGGCCGGCGTTGAACGCCGGTTCGAATCGCCCCGTCACGCCCAGAGTTTCAATGGCACCGCCGAGGCCAGCGAGGGCGCCACTCACCGCCATCGCCAGAACGATGGTGCGTTTGACTGAAATGCCTGCATAACGAGCTGCGCTGGAGTTGAGCCCCACCGTGTTGAATCGAAAGCCGCTAGTTGTGCGCATCAGGAACCAGCCGAAGAAGAGCGCCACCAAAATCGCAAGCACAAAACCCGTGGGGATCGCACCAAAGTTTGGAAGGGCGGCTGTCTCGGCGATCTCGGGAGTGCGCGAAATCGGTTGGTCAGGTTCCTTGAGCGGCCTGCTGGCCAAGTAATCGACCAATGCAATTGCGATGCTGTTCAGCATGATCGTGGTGATGACCTCTGACACGTTTCGATAGGCGCGCAGCACACCAGCGATGGAGGCCCACGCTGCACCGCACAACATGCCGAAAGCCATCGCGAAGGGGATATGGAACGCCAACGGCATGGTGAAGGCATAGCCAGCCCACGCAGCGCCGATCGCCCCGGCAAGTAGCTGGCCTTGGGCGCCGATGTTGAACAGACCTGCACGCAAGCCGACGGTGACCGCAAGGCCGGTGAGGATGAGCGGAGTGGATTTCTCCATCACTCGGA
>JBIISH010000302.1:0-2544 GCA_044341115.1 Candidatus Nanopelagicales bacterium | reverse complement strand
GCCGAACCTGAGCCAGATGTGACCGAGGTCAACCGGTGGAACGATCGCTCTGAACACCTGCGCGGGTACCTGTATCCAGGTCAAGGCGCTTGGCGCGCGTCAGCACTTCCGCGTTAACGACCATTCTCATGAATCCACTCTCATGACCCGCTTAGTGCTTGCCTCCCGTTCTCCCGCACGGTTAATGGTGTTGCGCAATGCCGGCGTTGAACCGACAGTTCTGGTCAGTCATGTCGATGAAGATGCGATTGCAGCCGCCATGCCCGAGGCAACCCCTACAGAGTTAGCACTGCGATTGGCCCAAGAAAAAGCTCGCGTGGTGGCATCAGGATTGAGTGCGGCTGATTCACATGATGTCGTCGTCGTTGGTTGTGATTCAGTTTTTGATCTCGACGGCACTGCCTTCGGCAAACCAGCCGATGCAACCCAGGCAAAGGAACGCTGGAAGTTGATGGCCAATCGCAGCGGGGTGCTGCGCACGGGTCATTGGTTGATTCATCCGGCAACCGGTCGTGAGATCGGCGGTGTGACCTCGACCACAGTCCACTTGGGTTCCATGACAGATGCCGAGATGGACGCATACCTAGCAACCGGGGAACCGCTCGAAGTTGCTGGCGGATTCACGCTTGATGGCCTCGGTGGCGCATTCGTTGAGGGCGTCCAGGGCGACCCCTCAAATGTGGTGGGAATCTCACTGCCCGGATTGCGCTCATTACTGGGGAGTTGGGGAATTTCATGGACCGACCTATGGGAGACTGCGCCGTGCGCAAAGTCCTAATCGCCAACCGCGGCGAGATCGCTATCCGAGTCATTCGCGCCTGCAAGGACGAGGGCATTGCCTCCGTGGCCGTGTATGCCGAACCCGATCGCGATGCTTTGCATGTGCGCATGGCCGATGAGGCATTTGCTCTCGGAGGTTCGACGGCTGCCGAGTCCTACCTCGACATCGCCAAGGTGATTGCAGCTGCGCAGCAGTCAGGTGCCGATGCGATCCATCCCGGCTACGGCTTCCTGTCCGAAAATGCGGACTTTGCGCAAGCTGTAATCGATGCTGGTCTTACCTGGATCGGTCCCCCGCCGGCAGCCATCCGCGATCTCGGCGACAAGGTCTCTGCCCGTCACATCGCCCAGCGCGCAGGTGCCCCGCAGGTGCCCGGCACCGCAGATCCGGTTGCCAACGCTGATGAGGTTGTTGCGTTCGCGAAAGAGTTTGGTCTGCCGATCGCTATCAAAGCTGCTTTCGGTGGCGGCGGTCGCGGCCTGAAGGTTGCACGCAATCTTGAAGAGATCCCCGAACTGTTTGACTCTGCAGTCCGCGAAGCCGTTGCCGCCTTTGGTCGCGGTGAGTGCTTTGTGGAGCGTTACCTCGATCAACCCCGGCACGTTGAGACACAGTGCCTCGCTGATGCGCACGGCAATGTTGTCGTTGTTTCTACTCGTGACTGCTCCCTGCAACGCCGTCACCAGAAGTTGGTTGAAGAAGCTCCCGCACCGTTCTTGACCCAAAGCCAGCTCGATGAGCTCTACTCCTCCTCCAAGGCGATCTTGAAAGAGGCCGGCTACGTCAACGCTGGAACCTGCGAGTTCTTGATCGGCGTCGATGGCACCATCTCTTTCCTGGAGGTCAACACCCGCCTGCAGGTGGAACACCCCGTATCTGAAGAAGTCACGGGCATCGATCTGGTGCGCGAGCAGTTCCGCATCGCCCGTGGCGGCACGATCGATTACGCCGACCCGGAGATTCGCGGTCACTCCATCGAGTTCCGCATCAACGGTGAGGATCCCGGCCGAGGATTCTTGCCCGCTCCTGGTGCCCTGAACGTGTTTTCCCCGCCTAGTGGTCCCGGCGTTCGCGTTGATGCTGGTTTTCAGGCTGGCGATGTGATCGGTGGCAACTTCGATTCCCTCCTTGCAAAGTTGATCATCACGGGCAAGGACCGCACCGAGGCGATCGAGCGAGCCCGTCGCGCCCTCGACGAATTCCAGATCGACGGCATCGCGACCGCACTCACCTTCCACCAAGTTGTGGTTCGAGACCCAGCCTTCGCCCCAATCGACCCGGCTACTCCGTTCACCGTGCACACCCGCTGGATCGAGACCGAGTTCGAGAACAACATCCCCGCCTACTCGGGTAGAACCGATGCCGCCGCTGAACAGGCCGTGCGCGAGAGCGTTGTTGTTGAAGTTGGCGGCAAGCGCATCGAGGTGACTCTGCCCGCTGGGCTTGGATCAGTTGGCACCTCAACCGCAACAGGGGCTGCACCCAAGAAGCGCGCACGCACCAAGGCAGCCAGTGGAGTATCTGGAGATGCAGTAGCCGCTCCCATGCAAGGCACCATCGTCAAGGTCGAGGTCACCGAAGGCCAGCAGGTTGCTGCCGGTGATCTGATCGTTGTGCTTGAGGCCATGAAGATGGAGCAGCCGCTCACTGCGCACAAGGCTGGCACCGTCACGGGCCTGAGCGCTGAGCAAGGCGCCATGGTCACCACCGGCACCGTGCTCTGCGAGATTAAAGACTGACCCCACCCGCCCGGCGCCAGTTCG
>JBIISH010000301.1:0-2557 GCA_044341115.1 Candidatus Nanopelagicales bacterium | reverse complement strand
ATCGAGATCGTCAACTTTCACAACGACGCCATCGATTTCGTGGCTCACATCATGGCGATGGATTCCGTAGTGGGATACGTAGTCCAGAACTTCGGAATTGCTCGTTCGCACTGACATCACCGGGCTCACGGGCAAGCCAAATCCGGCGAGGATTTCATATGCCTGACTTTGATGGGTAATGGTGATGCCGTCGATTGCGCCGATTCCGTGGACAATCAGCTGCAGATTGTTGAGTCGATTGATGGCGTGCTCTAGATCTGCCCGAGCCTTGTCTGCGCGTTTCGCTCCTGCTGCTTCTGCCGCCGAAAGTTCTTCAAGACGGCGATCGACTCGCTGCCGCATGGTGCCAGCAGCCGCGTTGCGCGGGTTGGCAAACGGCGCGGCACCGATGCGAAGTTGCTCCTCGTTTATTCGATCAAATTCGGCGAGCCCGAAGAAGATTTCACCTCGAACTTCAACAAGTGCTGGAACCTTCTTCCCAGTCAACCGAGCCGGAATGCTGTCAATGTAGGTCGCATTGAAAGTGACGTCTTCACCCACTACCCCATCGCCTCTGGTGGCAAGCGTCTTCAGCGCACCGTCCACATAGACGGCATCTACTGCAAGGCCGTCGATCTTGAGTTCACATAAATAGTCAGGCACAAATCCCAGAGACTTTTCAACTCGATCTAACCAGGCATTCATTTCCTCTTCGCTAAATACGTTGTCTAGCGAATACATTCGCGTAAGGTGCGCAACCGGTTCAAACATCTCAGATTTTTGGCCACCCACGGTCTGGGTGGGCGACTCTCCACTCGCCAATTCCGGGTGCAGGTTTTCCAGTTCCACTAACTCCCGATACATCTGGTCGTACTCATCGTCGGAAAGCGCGGGTGCGTCGTGCTGGTAGTAGGAGACCCGAGCACTGTTGATCGCATCTGCCAGTTCACTCCATCGCTGACGCGCCGCGGCGGGAATCCCCGTGCCCATTACTCCCCTCCCTCAGCGTTCGTCACGTTCATCACGACCTTGATAGTCACGATCTTGATCATCACGACCCTGATCATCCCGCACGATCCGGCCGAGGGACTGGCACGCGGCCAAGGCATGTCGCACCCACGACGGCGAAGCACCTGCCAACCCACAGGTTGGGGTGATCGCCATGCGATCGAGTGATTCAGGGTCGGTGAAGCCAAGATCTGCAAGGTACCGGCGCAGCGGCCTGCTCATCTGCTCCTGCGTGCCAGGCTCGTTACCAAGTGCAGGTACGCAACCCACCAGAACACCCACCCCGGATTCCCAAGCGCGCCCAACGGCATCGTCATTCGGGCGGGCATCGAGGATGTCGAAGGAAACGAATTGCGCGCCCGCTGATCGAACAACATCAATGGGAAAATTCGGCGCGCAGCAATGAACGCCAGCGATCACGTTGGGCAGCGCGCCCAGCACAGTTCGAAGGTGCTCGGTTGCCAGCGGCTCTGATACAGATCGGTACGTTGCAAGGCCGCTGGCAGTACCCACGGTTCCACTCATCACGGCAGGCAGAGCTGGTTCATCCCACTGCACCACAACGGATGCACCGGGAACTCTGCGACGAAGATCAGCCACGTGCAGAGCAATGGCTTCAGAAAGCGCACCGGCGATATGCGCGACTGCCCCGTGGTCGCGCAGCGCACGCTCCCCGCCTGGCAATTCCACGCTGGCGGCAAAGGTCCACGGACCCACGATTTGGAGCTTGAATGAACCATGGAATCCAGCGGCAGCTTCTTCCATGACATCAAGGTCTTCACCCAGCCAAGAAACTGCACGACGCATGTCGCGGGTATTGCCACCGCTGATTCGCCATCCGGTAGGAGTTGTCTCCAGACCCAATGAACCATCCACCTGGCTCAGCAATCCCCCGGTTCTACCGATCGCATCAGAGCCGGGGCCTCGCCCGGGTAGTTCTGGTAGATGGGGAAAGGACGGAAGTTCACCAACAACAATCTGCGCTGTGTCTCGGATATCGCTGCCCGGGTACGAGCCGATCGCTGTGGCCGATGCCCGAGGCCACCACGTCGTTTGGTCCACCTGGTGATCGGTCATTGACGAGTCGATGCCAGTGGCTCGCGTGCAGCAATGCGATCAGTGGCGTCGATCGTGGCAGAGCCCACCACTCTGGTTCCATCAAAAATTGCAACAGTTTGCCCGGGCGCCAAACCACGAATGGGATCTATCAATTCGACGCGGACTGTTTCCCCGTCAAAGCGCACCTGCGCAGGCACTGGATCAGAGTGCGCGCGCACTTGCACCAGTAACTCGCGGGAGTTCGAATCCAAAGAAGCCCCACACCAAATGGGATGGGTCGCTTCGATGGCATGAACGTCGAGAAGGTCCGGAGAGCCAACAATGACGTTGCGGGTTTCCATATCGATATCTACGACGTAACGCGGAGTGCCATCTTCCGCCGGCACCCGCAGGTCCAGGCCACGGCGCTGACCGATAGTGACGGTAAATGTTCCGCGGTGCTGTCCCAGAACTTCTCCACTAACGGCATCGACGATGTTCCCCGCGGCTTCACCAAGGCGATCGACCAAGA
>JBIISH010000300.1:0-2563 GCA_044341115.1 Candidatus Nanopelagicales bacterium | reverse complement strand
ACCACGAGAGCGCATTTAGGCCGGCGAAGGCGGCGATGGAGGCAGGTTGCGCAAGTGCATCAGGTAACACTCGTGATCCTGTTCGCTGAGCCACCAGAGCTCGTCCGGTAACTCCAGCCAAGACACCTGCTGCAGCCCATGCGCGGTCGCGACCTCGGGGGGCTATAAACCGGGGGGCAAGGAGCATGGCTGCGAAGGGAAGCACATACGCCACCGACAGAGCACCTACCACCGCTGCGCTTCCGACCGGTCCGCCAAAAGCAGCCCACAAAGACTTCGAGTAACCGTCGATGACCTCCGACGTACTTGAATACATCCGGCAATCCGCGATGCGGGATCCATCAACAGTTATTGCTTTACCACCGCTGCTTCGAACCGCGCGCATCAAACCGATGTCTTCCAAGACGTTATCTGCAACAGTTGTGTGCCCGTTGATCGAGCGATAGGTGACCCCATCAAAAACAAGTAGTTGACCGTTTGCTGCTGACAGGGACGGCCGTTGCGAGGCCATGGCCCACGCGAGCGGCACGGTCGAGACCCATGACCACACCACGAGTGGTTGTACGAGCCGCTCGAACCAGCCTTCGGCGAGCAACTTCGGGTAGGGCGCAACAAGGTCGAGTCCTTCTCCCCGAAGGAGTTCTATGCACTGTGCGATGGCGGTGGGATGCAACTCGACATCAGCGTCTAGAAAAACTAGGACAGAGCCCGTCGCATGTGTAGACAGTCGGGCGCAGGCGTATGGCTTACCAAGCCATCCTGGCGGTGGTGGTTCATCCTTCCCGTGCAACAGTCGAAGAAGTGGATTCTCTATCGATTTCACGATGGCAGATGTTTCATCGATGGATCCGTCGTCGAGCACTAAGACTTCGAAGTCGGTCAGGCCTTGCTGAGCAAGTGCGCACACCACTGTGCGTTCGATGTGTGCTTGTTCATTGCGAGCCGGAATGAGGATGCTTACCTTTTCAGTGACTGCCGAATGATCGCCGGTTGCCGGCAGGCTCACGAGATGGCGAAGATTCCAGGCGGTGTGTGCAGTTATTCCGATCGCAAGGAGTGAGCCAATTCGAGTTGCCGTGCGGATCACCACCTGGGCTGACTCCACAGGCGCCACATCCATGGAACTACCACCAAGCCCATGCACACGCCGCCCCAGATAGCCACCGTTGGCCGGCCGAAGAACACGAGGTTTGCAAAAACATTGGATGCAAACATCCAGATAAGCATGGTGTTGGGGACCGAATCATTCGCAATCTTGCGTGGCAGCCGATCCAAAATGGCCATCAGAACTAAAGCTGAAAGCAACCAACCCAGGAAATTTTGCAGTGGAATCCCATCGATTCCCGGCAATTCCCAGCCGATCACATTCCAGGTCCAGTAGCCCTCACCGACCATCTGTGGGTCGAGGAAAAGATCCCATGCGGCGAGCAACCAGCCGGCCAGCATCACGGTGGAAAGAGCCGAATTGGAAAGCCGCTGGGCGGCCAACAGGCAGGGATACGCCATCATCGACCATGCCATGGGAATCAAAATTGGTACACCCAGAACTGCAGGGCCGAGGGCATCGGTATAGGAGTAATCACCAAATGGGAATTGCGTGATGGTTCCGAGAACCTCGATCAGCCAGCCAAATGCAAGGGTGATGCTGGTGTAGCCGGCAGCCCAAGCGCTCCCACGATTAAGAAAGGCGTGGGTGACACTGGCCAAGAAGAACGTGGTGACAGTGAGTGCGGTGAGCGCGACCCGATTGTTCCCATTGACCAAGACCCAGATGATCTGGCCAACGATTGTGAGGCCAACAAAAACCCAGGGCAGCGCCTTCAACCATCCGGCCGGCCCCCCGCCGCGGTCCGAATGCGGCCCTGAATAGATCCGCACGCTCATGGCTAGCAAGCATAGGCTGGTGTCCATGAGTAGCGAACTGGTGCGTGCAGAGGTAGTTGAGACCGGTAACCCGAGCATCAAAGCGGGTCGGATCACGATTGCAGCTCCGGCTCAGGAGATTTTTGAGTTGCTAGCGAGCCCTGCCCGCCACGCGGATATCGACGGATCAGGAACTGTCGGGCGAGCGGTGAGTGGGCCGGAGCGGTTATCGCAGGGTGCGCAGTTCGGCATGGCTATGCGGATCAAGGTGCCGTATCGGATCAAAAACACTGTGGTGGAGTTCGATGAGCCTCGCCAAATCGCGTGGCGTCATACCGGCCGCCATCGCTGGCGTTACCAACTTGAGCCGATCGATGCGAACACCACAGTAGTCACCGAGACATTCGATGGAACCACTGCGATTTTCCCCCCTGCGCTCAAACTGATGAATGCTTCGGAAAACAATCAAAAGGCGATCTTGAAGACTCTCGTCCGGTTGAAAGCGATCATGGAGTCGACGTGATGTCGGGCTCGCTCACAGCTCAGGGAGTGATTCACCCGATCATCGCCAAGCCAGAGAAGGAGTAGCGGAGTACACATCTCTGGGTAACAACGAATAGGTGAGCCCAACTCCATGGATGCGTGTTCCTCCGGTCGCAGTTGCTCTCGTACTTGCATTGTCGGCGTGCTCGTCCTCGGC
>JBIISH010000296.1:0-2586 GCA_044341115.1 Candidatus Nanopelagicales bacterium | reverse complement strand
CATTTCCTTGCCGGTAGCCCTGCGTGGGATCGTGGTTCTCCCAAAAAGTCTTGAGAATTTCGTAGGTGGAAATCTCCGCAGGGCGGTACACCACCAGTGTGGCCTCGGTATGCCCGGTGCGGCCCGTGCACACCTCCTCGTAAGTGGGATACAGGGTGAAACCGCCGAGGTAACCCACGCTGGTCGAGTAGACCCCGGGCAGTTGCCAGTAGAGCTCCTCAGCGCCCCAGAAGCACCCGAGGGCGAGGTACATGGCCTCGGTGTCGACTGGCCAAGGCCCTTGCAGCGGAGTGCCAAGAACACTGTGTACGGCAGGCACGTCGAAGATCGGCGTGGCTCGGCCGGCGAGCGCCTGGTCGGGATTGACCATCGTTGCTTTGGAGCCGAAGATTCCCATCGGGCTAGGGTAACCCGCATGGACGGTTTCAACACCCGGGCGATTCACGCAGGCCAAGAACCAGATGCTCTCACCGGAGCGGTGGTTCCCCCGATCTATCAGGTTTCGACCTATGCCCAAGACGGCGTGGGCGGCTTGCGTGGGGGGTATGAGTACTCGCGCAGTGCCAACCCGACCCGTGACGCCCTGCAGGAGTGTTTGGCAGCGCTTGAAGCCCCGGGAATCGAGTCGGCCCGAGCGCTGGCCTTTGCTTCTGGCCTGGCAGCGGAAGACACGGTGATCCGCACGGTCCTCAAGCCCGGCGGGCACGCGGTGATCCCCAATGATGCGTATGGCGGCACCTTCCGACTGTTCGCCAAAGTGGCGGCGCCGTGGGGTGTGGATTACACCCCGGCAAACCTGCAGGATCCGCAGGCGGTGGCCGACGCCATCATCCCTGGTCGTACGGCACTGGTGTGGGTTGAGACGCCCACCAATCCGCTGCTCAACATTGCTGACATCGCAGCGATTGCTGAAGTGACACATGCGGCTGGCGCGTTGCTCGTGGTCGACAACACTTTTGCGTCGCCCTATCTTCAGCAGCCGTTGGCGCTGGGTGCCGACATAGTCGTGCACAGCACCACAAAATACTTAGGCGGGCACAGCGATGTGATCGGCGGCGCGCTGATCGTGACGGATCCAGATCTAGCGGAGCGCCTCGCCTTCCATCAAAACGCGATGGGTGCTGTACCTGGCCCGTTTGACTCGTGGCTCGTTCTTCGTGGCATCAAAACACTCGGAGTGCGGATGGATCGGCACTGCTCTAACGCACAGCTGATCGCCGATTTCCTTGTTGGCCACCCGCGGGTGAGTGAAGTTCTTTGGCCTGGGCTTGAATCGCATCCGGGCTATGAAGTTGCGCGCCGCCAGATGCGCGATTTCGGTGGCATGGTGTCTTTCCGGATGAAAGATGGTGAGCAGGCGGCACTTGATGTCTGCGCGGCAACGGAGCTCTTCATCCTTGGTGAGTCTCTGGGCGGAGTTGAATCGCTCATCGAGCACCCGGCTCGCATGACGCACGCATCTGCTGCCGGTAGCCCTCTGGAAGTTCCAGCGGATTTAATTCGACTTTCAGTGGGGATTGAAGAATCCGAAGACCTACTCAGCGATCTTGAAAAAGCGCTTTCCTGACTTACTGAGCGGCAATCGATTCATCTGATGGATTGAGAATCTCACGAGAGTCAGCCACCTTGCAGGAAGGCCCAGCGCATACTCGAAGTTGATCCGTCTGAGCATTGAGTTGACTCACAATCAACGGATCAGTTGTGTCGATGACGTTATTGAGTGAGTACGGATCGCTCAAGCGGTTGTACAAAGTTCTCGAGCCATCCGCGTACTGCACGTAAAGCCACTCTTTTGTTCGAAGCGCGTCATAACGCGGCGGATTGAATCGTTGCCAGTCCGGATCCCGGGGGGTGGAAATTCCCAGTGATTCAGAAAGTGCGCCCGTGCGCCAGTTCTCAGGTGCCTTGCCGGTTGTGATGAAGTTGGTCAGGCTACGACCATCAACCCACGACGGTGAATTTGCGCCCAGAAGTTCAGTAATCGTCGGTGCAAAATCAATAGACGACGTCATGTCATCCACTTCTGAGCCCGGTGTGATCCCGGGACCGATCATGATCAGCGGTACGACCGTGTCGGAGTCGTAGGGCAGGCGCTTTCCTTTGGGCAACCGGTATTCACCCATGTGATAGCCGTTATCAGACGAGATGACGACAAGTGTGTTCTTATCTCGACCAGTTGCTCGGAGAGTGTTGAGGATGGTATCGACCGTGTCAGCGAATGTTTCGGCGCTGCGTGCTCTTTCCGACCACACTTTGTCGATCTTGCGTAGTAGATTTTCCGATAGCGGGAAAAACTGCTTCATCCATGCTGGCTCATTAATGCCGATCGCGTTATAGGCGGGCGTGCGCGGAACGCGAGTGAAGGCATGCTTACTGCGGTGGCGTTGCGCGGTGGCAAACGGCTTATGCGGACTGTAAGTGGAGAACTGCATGAAGAAGCCATCAGGTGCTTTTCGGATGAATGACTGGGCTTTGCGGTTGAGAACATCGTTGAGGAAGTCATACGGGTTGTCTCCGTACTGCTTGACGGTACCGTTTTCGTTGAGACCGTAGTCATAGCCGGAATAAGAGTCACCGCGAGAGGTG
>JBIISH010000294.1:0-2592 GCA_044341115.1 Candidatus Nanopelagicales bacterium | reverse complement strand
AGAACCTGCTCGGCAAGCGTGTCGACTACTCCGGCCGTTCGGTCATCGTTGTCGGCCCGCAGTTGAAGCTGCATCAGTGTGGTCTGCCCAAGCAGATGGCGCTCGAGCTGTTCAAGCCGTTCGTCATGAAGCGCCTTGTCGACCTCAACCACGCACAGAACATCAAGAGCGCCAAGCGCATGGTGGAGCGTTCGCGCCCCGTCGTGTGGGACGTTCTCGAAGAGGTCATTGCAGAGCACCCGGTGCTGCTGAACCGTGCACCTACTCTGCACCGTCTCGGAATTCAGGCCTTCGAACCACAACTCATTGAAGGCAAGGCCATTCAGATTCACCCGCTGGTCTGCACCGCGTTCAACGCGGACTTCGACGGTGATCAGATGGCAGTCCACTTGCCGCTGTCTGCTGAAGCGCAGGCCGAGGCACGCATCCTGATGCTGTCGAGCAACAACATTTTGTCTCCGGCTAATGGTCGCCCGATCACCACGCCGACTCAGGACATGGTGCTGGGCATCTACTTCCTGACCTCGATGTCTGAGTCGACCGCTGATCTCAAGGATTCCGAGGTCGCGTCGTACTCGTCGATCCCCGAGGCTTTGATGGCGCACGACGCTGGCCTGTTGTCGGTGCAAGACAAGATTCGGATTCGTCTTGTTGGCATGACTCCGCCTGCTGATTTTGTTGCGCCCGAGGGTTGGGTCGAGGGTGACCCGTTCACCATCGTCACGACATTGGGTCGCGCACTGTTCAATGAGGCGCTTCCTGCCGACTTCGCGTACGTGAATGAGAAGGTCGATAAGAAGGTCCTCGGTATCACCGTGAACCGTCTTGCTGAGTTGTATGTGAAGATCGACGTTGCTGAAACCCTTGATGGGCTCAAGTCACTCGGCTTCCACTGGGCCAGCCGTTCCGGTGTCACGATCTCCTTCTCTGACGTTGTTGCTCCCGCGGCAAAGGCGGAGCTGCTCGCGAACGCAGAAGAGAAGGCGGCGAAGGTCCAGCAGCAGTACGAGCGTGGCCTCATCACCGACTCGGAGCGTCGTCAAGAACTCATTGAGATCTGGACCCGCGCAACCGACGAAGTTGCCCGTGCGATGCAAGACAACTTCCCGTTGACCAACCCGGTCCACATGATGGTTGACTCCGGTGCTCGCGGTAACTACATGCAGGTTCGTCAGATCGCCGGTATGCGCGGTCTGGTCGCCAACCCGAAGGGCGAGATCATCCCGCGCCCGATCAAGTCCAACTTCCGCGAAGGCCTGTCTGTGCTCGAGTACTTCATCTCGACGCACGGCGCGCGTAAGGGTCTTGCTGACACCGCGCTGCGAACGGCTGACTCGGGTTACTTGACCCGTCGTCTTGTCGACGTGTCCCAAGACGTCATCGTGCGCGAGGTTGACTGCGGCACCGACCGTGGTTCAGAGATGCTTATTGCTGAATCTGTGGATGGTGTTCTGCGTCCGCTCGAAAACCTCGACACCGCTCTCGCATCACGGGTTATTGCCCGCGATGTTGAGGTCGACGGCAAGGTTGTTGCAACTGCTGGCGAAGAACTCACCGTGCCTCGCATGGAAGAGATGATTGCCGCGGGTGCTGACAGGGTGCGCGTGCGCACTGTTCTCACGTGTGAGAGCAATGTCGGAACATGCGCCATGTGCTACGGCCGTTCGATGGCCACGGGCAAGTTGGTCGACGTTGGTGAAGCAGTCGGCATCATCGCTGCTCAGTCGATCGGTGAGCCCGGAACCCAGCTGACGATGCGCACCTTCCACACCGGCGGTGTGGCTGGTGAAGACATCACGCACGGTCTACCCCGCGTTGTGGAACTCTTCGAGGCTCGCACCCCCAAGGGTGTGGCTCCGATCAGCGAGGTCACCGGTCGCATCCGCATCGAAGATGCAGAGCGCACCCGCAAGATCATCATCGTTCCTGACGATGGATCTGAAGAGATCGCGCACCAAGTTTCCAAGCGTGCCCGTCTGCTCGTTGAAGACGGACAGAACGTTGCCGTAGGCCAGCAGTTGATGGTGGGCGCGGTTGATCCCAAGCAGGTGCTTCGTGTGCTCGGTCAGCGTTCTGTGCAGTTGCACCTTGTTGATCAGGTGCAAGAGGTCTACCGCTCGCAGGGTGTGTCCATCCACGATAAGCACATCGAAGTGATTGTGCGTCAGATGCTCAAGCGCGTGACCATCATCGAGTCGGGGGATTCTCCCTTCCTCGCTGGTGAACTCGTTGAGCGCGGGCTCTTCGAAGCAGAGAACCGTCGCGTCGTTGCTGAAGGTGGCACACCAGCTTCGGGTCGTCCCGAACTGATGGGCATCACCAAGGCCTCGCTGGCAACGGAGTCGTGGCTCTCGGCGGCCTCCTTCCAGGAGACCACCCGTGTTCTCACCGATGCCGCAATCCATGCGAAGAGCGATCCGTTGCTCGGACTCAAGGAAAACGTCATCCTGGGCAAGCTCATTCCTGCCGGAACGGGTATGCCGATCTACCGCAACGTCAAGGTCGATCCCACCGAAGAAGCCAAGGCTGCGATGTATGCATCCTTCGCCGGTTACGACGACATGGACTACACCGCGTTCGGTTCGTCAACGG
>JBIISH010000293.1:0-2618 GCA_044341115.1 Candidatus Nanopelagicales bacterium | reverse complement strand
CTGAAGCAGATGCCCCCTTCAACGTTCGGTGCGCCAACTCCGTCGACCCGGAAGTTCTCGCTGAACTTCACAGTCTTGGCTCCGATGCGTGGTTTGTGGATCCTGCGCGCAGGTCTGCAGCGCACGACGGCAATCGGTCTCGGCCCGAACGTGATCCGGAGTTGTGGAGTCCCCCGTGGTCTTTCGTTGAAGACCTGCGGACCACTGTGCAGCCAGCACGCGTAGCTGCAAAAGTCGCACCCGGCTTCTCCCCCGCAGAGCATTGGCACGCCGAATGGGTCAGTGTTGATCGCACCGTTGTTGAGTGCGCGCTGTATTCCTGGCCGGTCTTTCAAAGCCAGCGGCAATGTGCGGTCTGGTTTGACGGTTGGCATGTTGTCCAAACGAGCGACGTTGAACAGCGTGAACCAGCTGACTTTGCGCCCGGCCCCATCCAATCTTTGCTACTCGAAGTTGATCCGGCAGTGATCCGGTGCGGATCACTCATTGATCTTGCGGAGGAGATCCCGAGTGCGCACCTGGTGGATCTCAAGAGTTCCTGGCTCACTGCCCAGCACCTTGATCGCACGGAGCGAATGCAAGCACTTGTGCGTGCCTACCAGGTGATAGATGAAGTGCCATCCGCACCAAGGAAATTACGTGATGCATTGCGGGCACGAGGAATCACTGCCGTGGCATTGAAAACTGGCGACGTGAACATTGATGCCTCTGCCATGCGCAAAGAACTGCGCGTCCAGGACGACGACGAACAGGCTGTGGTGTTCACCAAAGCCGGATCAGGAACCCGGGCTTTCATCGTGGAACGCATCCGCTAGCGATCGGATCCGCGCAATGTCTCGGGCGTCACTGCCACAGCAACCACCGATCACCTGAACGCCAGCAGCAATCCACCGCCGCACGAGCTCGTCGGAAAATGCTTGACCGGCCGCATCGGCGCCCTGCCATTCATCATCGGCCCATGAACCCCCGGCGTTGGCATAGGCCAACAGTGGCAGATCGGTGACCGAGCGCGCGCGGGTCAACAGTTCTTCAACAAAATGCGGATCGGTGCAGTTCACTCCGAAAGCAAAAATCGGCAGTGGAGCATCAGCATTGGTTGCCGCCGCATCCACCAACGCGGCAGCATCTTCGATCGATTGACCGGCCCACAGTTCACTGCCACTGCTCGCGGTCACCGATATCCACGCCGGAATTGCCGGCAATGCCTGCAGCGCAGCGATGATGGCGTGAAGCTCGTCCACATCAGGGATTGTTTCTATGGCAAGAAGATCAGGACCGGCATCGATCAATACGCGCAGGCGCTGCGCATGGAACTCGGTGAGTTCTTGCATGGAGATGCCGTAGCGGCCCTGGTATTCGCGGCCATCATGGGTGATTGCGCCGTATGGACCAACGCTTGCAGCAACGAGAACTGCGCGATCTGCTGCGAAAGCAGCGGCGCGAGCAACCTCAATCGAGGCTCGCAAAGCTTGATCAGCATCGCTTGCCGAAAATCCCGCTTCGATGAATCCTGCGCGCGAGATTTGGTAACTCGCGGTGGTTATCACCTCAGCACCTGCCCGGATCATGTCTTCGTGGGCGCCTTGGACGTCAACAGGTGATTCGAGAAGCAGCCGCGCTGTCCACAAAATCCCCGAGACGTCGTGGCCACGCCGCTCGAGTTGCGTTGAGAGGCCACCATCAATCACGGTGAGGTGATCTCTGTCGAACAGATCAGTGAACGGCATTCCCTTAGATCTGACCGCGCGAGATGAGTGAAACATTCATGGTGGAGGTGGTGTCAAAATCGATAGGTGATGCTGGTACTCCTCGCGTGAGCAGACGTGCGCCGAGCGCTGCCACCATTGCGCCGTTATCGGTGCACAGAATGGGAGAGGGCACCCGGAGTCGAATCCCGCGTGCATCGCACCGCTCCTGCGCCATAACCCGCAAGCGTGAGTTCGCAGCCACCCCGCCACCAATCACCAGATCACCCACACCAGCGTAGGTACACGCATCGATTGCTTTCACGGTGAGCACGTCCACGATCGCCTCTTGCACTGACGCTGCAACAGAGGGCACATGAATTTCATTGCCGGCCTTGGTTTCCGCAGCGATCCAGCGCGCCACGGCCGCCTTCAAGCCGGAGAAAGAGAAATCGAATCTATGGGATTCATCGCGGGCG
Source organism: Candidatus Nanopelagicales bacterium (assembly GCA_044341115.1). Classification (GTDB taxonomy): domain Bacteria; phylum Actinomycetota; class Actinomycetes; order S36-B12; family S36-B12; genus CAIXFB01. The sequence goes on along the minus strand of JBIISH010000293.1, from coordinate 454 downwards.
AGGCCACGCGGAAACTCCACAAGATGTGCATCGCCATCTTGGGCGGCTTTATCCATCCACGGACCGCCCGGGAAAGGCAGGCCAAGCAGCCGGGCGATCTTGTCGAATGCTTCACCAGCAGCGTCGTCGAGGGTTTGGCCAAGCAGTTCAATGTCTAGACCGCCATCGCGCACCGCAAGAAGTGAAGAGTGACCACCAGATACCAAAAGTCCCACCACAGCCTCGGGCAGCGGTCCGTGTTCAAGTTCATCGACCACCACATGCGCGGCGAGATGGTTCACCGCGAAGAGCGGAACTCCCAATCCGATGGAGAGTGCCTTGGCAGTTGCAGTGCCCACCAACAGGGCACCCACCAACCCCGGCCCACTTGTCACCGCAATCGCATCAACGTCGGTCAATGAAATTCCAGCGGTGGCGCAAGCCCGTTCGATTGCCGGCTCGATCGCCTCCAGGT
>JBIISH010000209.1:0-3869 GCA_044341115.1 Candidatus Nanopelagicales bacterium | reverse complement strand
CGTCACGATCTTCGCCTTGTTGTTGTCGATTACCTCCAGCTCATGACCAGCGGTAAGCGCGTAGAAAGCCGCCAACAAGAAGTCTCTGAGTTCTCGCGTTCATTGAAACTTCTGGCCAAGGAACTTGATGTGCCAGTTATCGCCATCAGCCAGTTGAACCGTGGTGCTGAACAGCGCGTAGACAAGCGGCCAATGCTTGCTGACCTTCGTGAGTCGGGCTGCCTGCCAGCAACAACTCGCATCGTTCGTGCCGACACAGGTGCAGAGATGACCATGGGTGAGCTTTTCGAATCCGGTGAGCGCAATGTCCCGGTCTGGTCTCTCGATGACTCTCTCCGCTATGTCGAGCGCCCGCTCTCGCATGTGTTCTCCACCGGGCGAAAAGAAGTCTTCCGGGTGCGCACGGCCAGCGGCCGGATCCTGGATGCAACAGCAAACCACCCGCTCCTCACCTATCAGGGCTGGCAGCCGTTGGGCAGCCTCGAAACAGGTTCTCGCATCGGTATCCCGCGCCACGTTCCTGCACCATCACAAGAGACCGATTGGTCAGATGATCATGTGATCGTCCTCGCCCACATGCTGGGTGATGGATCTGTGCTTCCTCGGCAACCAATCCGGTACGCAACAAAGGATCCTGCCAACATCGACGTCATGAGCATCTGCGCTCCGCGTGCTTTCGCAGTCAAGTTGCGCATAGATGAATATGAAGCTGCACGTTGCACTACCTTGCGTTTCGCGAGTGTGCGTCCTGTTACCCATGGGGTACGAAACCCAATGGCTGAGTGGTTTGATTCGCTCGGCCTCTTCGGCAAGCGGAGCCACGAGAAGTTCATCCCCGAGCAAGTCTTCTCCTTACCAAAGGCGCAGATTGCACTATTCCTGAAGCACTTGTGGGCCACAGATGGCTCGATCACGATTACCAAGAATCAGCGTGGCGGTCACATCTATTACGCCAGCACGAGCCGCCGCCTTGCTGATGATGTGGCTCGCCTGCTCCTCCGATTCGGAATCAACGCGCGCATTGGTGTCGCACGCAAGAACGGCTATCGCGATGGCTACCACGTCACAGTCTCTGGAGGTGCAGATCAGAAAGTGTTCCTGCGCCGGATCAATGCGCACGGTTCCCGTGGAGTGATCGGTACCAAACTTCTCACCATCCTTGAAACGATCCCGGAGAACACCAATCGCGACACACTGCCCCGCGAGGTGTGGGCCCAGGTGCGCGAGATCATGGCGGAGAAGGGGATAACCCACCGCGACTTCCAGAGCCAGATCGGCACGCAGTACTGCGGCAGCACTCTCTTCAAGTCTGCACCGGGGCGCGAGCGCCTCCAGCGCGTCGCGGCTGTCCTCGAGAGCGACGATCTCGAAATGCTCGCAACGAACGACGTCTACTGGGATGAGATCGTCGGCATTGAATCACTCGGCGAAATGGATGTCTTCGACGCCGAGGTTGCCGGCACTCATAACTTCATCGCCGATGGAGTTGTAGTTCATAACTCCCTCGAGCAAGATGCTGACGTCGTCGTCCTGTTGCACCGCGAGGATGCCTACGATCGCGAGTCACCGCGCGCAGGTGAAGCTGACTTCATCGTGGCCAAGCACCGCAACGGCCCCACCCACACAATCACCGTCGCATTCCAAGGGCATTACAGCCGCTTCGTGGATATGGCGCAGACGTAATCTTTGCGCTGTTGTAGAGAATCAATGCACTTGGTATGTGTTCCATCGAGTTGACCTTCGAATGTCATTTTTGTTGGCGTGGTGTCGCCTCTTCCGATCGAAAAAGGGACTAATCAGACATCCGGTGCTCGGTATTTGACGACTTCAATCCCAGTTTTGGGATTGTCCTTGACAGGGAACCTTCAATCACATTGAATTCCAATCACTGCCATGCAATCGCATGGTTTCCTAGTTATTAACGTCGCTGATCTCTTGGGATCAGGATGGAGGTCAACTTATGAAACTAGTTTCCCTTGCCGTCGTCACTTCGGCTGCGCTTGTCTTGGCAGCCTGCAGTACCGGCAATACAGACGGAGGGTCGGGCGACTCTTCCGGAGCATCCGGTGAACCGGTAACCATGTTGCTGTCTTACCAAGAGTCAATTTATTGGCTGCCCCTGCTTATGGCCAAGGATCAGGGTTATTTCGCGGACGAAGGCTTGGACGTCAACGTTGAAGCCACTGAAGGATCTGGATTTGTTACCCAGCAGGTCATCGCAGGCAATGTTGATTTCGGTTGGGCAGGCGCTGCCGATGATGTCATCGCCTTTTCGAAGGACGATCAGATTCGAGCATTGATTTGCAATCCTCCTCAGAACATATTCAGAATTGTCGTGCTCGAGGATTCACCCATCACTGATATATCGCAGTTGGAAGGAAAAGTGTTGGGCATCACCGAAGCCGGCGGTGGCGAGGAGCCCATTGTTGATGCGGCTCTGGGTGATATCGGTCTAGCACCTGGTACTGATGTCACAATTTTACCAATTGGCGCGGCTGGTCCACAGTCTTTGACGGCGATTCAGGATGGCACGGTGGATGCGTACGCATCCAGTTATCCGGATATCTCAACTCTGAACGCTGAAGGTCTCAAGACTCGGGATATCACTCCCGAAAAGTTCAATGCCGTTCCCGGTGACTGCCTGATTACCAGACAGAGTGTCCTTGATACCGAGGAAGGAAAGGCTGATGCGATTGGAATAATGCGCGCCTGGGCTAAGGGTGCAGCTTTTGCAGAAGAGGACCCTGATCGGGCGTACGAGATTTCCTGCACAATAGTTCCGGCTGAGTGTTCTGATGAGGTATTCGCTAAGCAGTACTTGTTGGACACCATTGCAATCGCGCAGCAAAAGGATCCCAACGCACCTTTCGGCTCAGTGACTCTTGAGGCTTGGGAGACAACGGCGAAGCTTCTCGTCGATGCCGGAACAATAACCGGACCGATTGACGTCAAATCCATGGTCAGTGGGCCAGGAGTTGACGAGGTGCTCGCGGAATACTCAAAGTTCTAGTAGCCATCTCAATAGTCCACAAAAAATGAAGGAGACTACGTCCGTGTCGGTAGATTCCTCACCTCAGGGTGCTGACTTTCTGCAATTGCAGGGCATTGTCAAGAGTTATCAGACGAAGAACGGCACGGTTCTGGCTCTGAATAACGTAAGTCTTGACATCACAAGGGGAGAGTTCATTGCCCTTGTGGGTCCTAGCGGTTGCGGAAAGTCAACCTTGCTCCACATCATTGCTGGCCTCGTCGATCAAGATCAGGGGACAGCATTGATTGGAGGAATGAGCCCGAAGGCAGGTCGAAAAGATGTTTCCATCATGTTCCAAAGACCTGTTCTTCTACCTTGGCGCACTGTTCTCGAAAACACAATGTTACCAACTGAACTGCGGAAGATGAACAAGTCTGATTCCCAACAGCGCGCAATGGAGCTACTCGATCTTGTCGGTTTGACAGGGTTTGAAGAGAAACATGTGTGGGAGTTATCGGGTGGAATGCAGCAACGAGTGAGTTTGGCGCAGTCTCTAGTAACCGATGCACCACTTCTCTTAATGGATGAACCGTTTTCCGCAGTCGACGAGTTCACTCGTGAGCGACTGAACCTCGAAGTTGCCCGCATGCATGCTGATTCAAGTCGAACGACGGTGTACGTCACGCACAATATTCAAGAGGCAGTTTTCCTCGCTGATCGAGTAGTTGCGATGAAGCCACGCCCAGGTGAAATTGTTGAGATCACTGAAGTCGATCAGGGCCCAGTAAGGGATCTTGATTTCCTCGACTCTGAACTTTTCCATCGAAAGGTGGCAGAAGTGCGAAAAGTTCTTAGTGACTACACCGGAGGGGTCAAGTAGCGATGACAACAATCACAG
>JBIISH010000121.1:0-5660 GCA_044341115.1 Candidatus Nanopelagicales bacterium | reverse complement strand
GTGAAGCGGTCACCTGGTCGTTTGGGGAAGATATTTGCGGTATCACTTCCACCCTTTATCCTCGTGGCCTCATTGATCGTTCTATGGCAGATCGCGTCAGAAATTGGATTGCTCAATCCGATCATTGTGCCCTCTCCTTGGAGTGTTGCTCAGGCACTCAGATATCTGATCTTTGAGCCATTCTTTTGGGAAGCCGCATCGGTCACCATGCAGGAAACGATTTACGGCTTCCTCATTGGTGTTGCCATCGCCTGGATCTTGGGCACGGCGATGGGTCTGTCTCCTCGGATGAGGGCTGCGCTATATCCCGTGACGGTCGGATTTCAAATCATGCCACGTGTCGCCTTGGCGCCGCTGTTCCTTGTTTGGTTTGGATTTGGTATCGAATCGAAGATCGCGATGGCCGCAACAATTTGTTTCTTCCCCGTTGTTCTCAGCGTTTTGGTTGGGCTGCAGACTGTTGATGAGGAATCACGCCAATTCTTTCGGTCACTAGGGGCTAGCTCCTGGGATGAGTATCGAAGACTTTCATTGCCATCGTCATTACCCATCATTTTTTCCGGCCTCAAGAACGCGATAACACTTGCACTCATTGGTGCGATTGTTGCTGAGTTTGTCGGTGCGGCTGAAGGTATGGGTGTTCTCATCAAAAAGTTCAACTTTCAGTTGGAAGTAGCGAATGGCTTTGCAAGCATTCTTGCGCTCATGTTCTTTGGTCTGATTCTCTACTGGATCATCGAGATTCTTGATAATCGGATTGTCTTCTGGCGCTCCCGTCGCTAGCCAATCCTTGCAAAATTCCCAAAATCGGAAAGGATCATTGTGAAGGTCGTGGATTTGTCTCATACGCTGGGTTTACATACACCCGGATGGGTGGGGTATCCGAGTTGCATAATGGAGTTCATTAATGAGGGTGAGCTCGATGTTATTGATGCATTGGCTGAAGGAGCCTTGCTGCCGTGAGTGATGTGTCAGGTGCGAGGGCGTTCGATTCTATTTTGCCTGCCGATGTGCCATACGAGGCGCGCGTTGTACAACCAACGGAATGGGCTGAGTCTATTGCGCTGACAGGCGAGGGCGGGGCGTGTTTGCCGATTATCTGGCCAGGTATGGGGGCAGTTGAACGTTCACTGCATCAGTTCCGGCTCCCATCAGGTGTAAGCACTCTCGTTTTCGAGCACCCATCGGAGGCTGTGTACTACGTGATCTCGGGTGAGATTGACGTGATGGAAACAGCCGTTGGTAGTAGTACGCGAATCGATACGGGTGCGATGTTTCACGTCGAGCCAGGTACAAAGTATCGATTTGCAGGAGCATCGGAGCTTGCAGTGGTTATCGGAGGGCCGTGCCCTGCTGACCCTGCTTTATATCAAGACAAATTCCTAGCGAAGTGAGGCACTGACTGTGGCAATCAAGTTCTACCATCGGGATAGACCCGGATTGATGGTGCCGATGATCTCGCGTGATGCACGCCTTGTCGTCTGGTTAGGAAGCGGTGCCCGGACCGCAAATATGAATTTCGTTGTGATGGAACCTGGGGAGGAAAACACCCCCCACATACACGCCGAGTCCGAAGATACGATCTTTATCCTCGAGGGCCGCGGAACGCTTAAAGATCACACGAACGACGTAGTTTTAGATTTCCAGGCTGGCGACGTTATTCATATTCCCATTGGTCTCATGCATGCAGTCCGGGCTGATCGGGGAGAGAAAATCGTGAGCGTCGGAGGTCCATGCCCTGCTGACACGGGCATGTTGCGAGCTGCCGGAGTAGATGTCGATGCTTTGCTAGAGCGGTCGTAATAACGCAATGAAGCCTCAGTCGTTTGATTACTTCAGAGCAGCGTCAGTTGAGGAGGCAATTTCACTCCTGGTGCAAGAAGGTGAAGATTCGAAAGTTTTGGCGGGGGGACAGAGTCTCCTTCCCATGATGAATTTTAGGCTTGCACGACCAACAGCACTTATTGACGTTGCGCACATTGACGCGCTTCGAGGAATCTCGATGACTCCATCTGATATACGAATCGGGTCGATGACTCGTCATCTCGAGTTGGAGAACTCGACGGTCTCGGGTCCGATGGGATCGTTACTGCGGCAGTCTGCCGGGCGAGTTGGTCATCTTCCTATTCGAACCCGTGGCACGATTGGCGGCAGCTTGGTGCACAGTGATCCATCATCGGAATGGTGCATGTTGGCTACTTTGATGGACGCTGAGGTCTCGATTGAGGGACCCCGAGGCTTGCGAAAAGTTGCTGCTCATGATTTTTTTGTTACATATTTCACTACAGCCATAGAGTTCGACGAGTTGCTTATTGCTGTCGAATTTCCGCAACTATCTGGAAGCTACCGAGTGGCCGTTCAAGAATTTGCGCGTCGAGCGGGTGATTTCGCGATCGTTGGAATCATGACGGCATTTTCGGTCAATGATGGAGTTATTGCAGATCCACGAATTGCTGTTGGTGGAGTGGCTGATCGGGTGCTTCGCCTAAGTGATGCGGAGTCAGCGCTTGTCGGCAAAGAGCCGACTGAAGAGAACTTTTCAAAAGCAGCGACCATTGCGATGGGGGAAGTTAATCCGGCGGGTGATTTGCATGGACCACCGGAGTTCAGGCGTGATTTGGTCAAGGCCCTCACGAGACGTGCTCTGGCGGGAGCGTCCGCATGAGTTCATGGGTCGGGCGTCGTTTACCCAGACTTGATGATCCAGCCATTCTCCAAGGCCAAGGCCGATACGTTGCTGACATAGCGACGTCAGCTGATTGGTGGGCGGTATTTATCCGAAGTCCGCACGCTTCCGGTCGGGTGGTTTCTATCACGGCGCCGGACAACGTACCGCTGTATCTGCATGCGGATATCTCGGCCTCACCAATAAGTCCGGTGTTAGAGCGGCCAGATTATGTGGAATCGCCAATGCCCATCTTGGCAGGAGAGGTAGTTCGATTTGCTGGAGAGCCGATTGCTGTTGTTCTTGGGCGCAGTCAGGCAGAAGCCGAGGATTTTGCAGAGTTAGTAGAAGTAGACATCAACCCTGATAAACCAGTCCTCGATATGGATGTCGCGATAGATCCAACCACCCGCGCAGTGCATTTTGATAGCGCCGGACATGAACGTAACACCGTTGTTGATTCACGTTTGACCACCGACGATTTTGACAAGCACATGGCGGAATGCGATCACAAAACGACGATTGAAGTTATCTCTAGCCGGCAGTCGGCTGTTCCCATCGAGACCCGTGGCTCTTTTGTGGAGCATGATCTCCGAAACGGTAAATCCACCTTAACGACGTCAACGCAGATGCCTCACGTAGTGCGCACCGGCATCTGTGATGTCCTGGGGCTTCAGGCGCGTGATTTGCGAGTTATTGCCCCCGATGTTGGAGGGGCATTTGGTGCAAAGATGGCGCTTGCACGAGAAGACGTAGTGCTCGTGAGCTTGTCAAGGAAGTTGAAAGCGTCAATCGCTTGGATTGAAACTCGGTCTGAATCCTTTTTGTCTTCGTGGCATAGTCGGGAACAGGTATATCGGCTTGAGGGCGGATTTAAACATGGTCGCTTACATGCTCTCCGGGCTGATTTGAGGGCCGATGTCGGCGCCTACTCCTGCTACCCAGTGACATATGGTGTGGAGCCGCTTATGGCGATGGCTGAATTACCCGGCCCCTACGACTTCGCTCACTATTCTGTGCGTGCGCGAGGCATCATCACGAACAAGTGCCCGATCGCGCCGTATCGCGGAGTATCCAGACCTGTTCAGACTTTGGCAATGGAATGCCTTATGGATACGGCGGCAAAGGAAATGTCCATTGATCGCTTGGAATTGCGCCGTCACAATCTCATCAAAGACTTTCCGCATAAATCACCAACAGGCTTGACATACGACGAAGGAAGTTACGTCGAGTCTCTAGCAGATGCAGCAGCCATGGTTGATGTGGAGGATTTTCGCCGAAGACAACTGGAAGCTCGGCAACAGGGACGACTCATAGGTTTAGGCATGTCGGTGTTTAGTGAGCGCACTGGATATGGCACTCCGGCTTTTGCTGCTCGGGGAATGTCAGTTACCCCTGGATTCGAAAATGTTGACATGACCATGGATCCGTCTGGCGGAGTCACGGTTCGGATCGGGGCAAGCCCACACGGACAGGGACTATCAACAACATTGGCTCAAGTCATTGCGGATCGCCTCGGCCTTCAACCATCTGACGTCGCTGTCATAAGCGGAGATACTGACGAAACTCCCTTTGGATGGGGAAGTTTTGCCAGCAGGTCGATGGTGATTTCTGGCGGTGCTTGTCAACTAGCTGCTGACGACCTAGCCGAACAAATCCGTGAAGTTGCCGGAATGATGCTTGAGTGCAGCCCTCGAGACATCATTCTTACTGATGGGAAAGCCACGGTCATTGGTTCGAACGTGCATGTCGTCATTCGCGATATCGCCCGCACTGCTTACCTTGAAAGCCATCGGCTTGCTACGCGGACGCCAGGTCTTCAAGCTCGTGGTAGCTACGACCCGGCAGGAACTTTCTCAAATGCTTGCCACATGGTTGAGGTAGAAGTAGATCCTGAAACTGGTCATGTAGAGATCCTCAGATATTTGGTCGTCGAAGATGCGGGGGTATTAGTAAACCCTGCAATCGTTGACGGACAAGTGCACGGGGGAGTAGCCCAAGGTGTTGCCAATGCTCTTCTTGAAGAACTTGTCTACGATGACCAGGGGACTCTGCTAACGACTTCTTTTTTGGATTACTTGCCACCCACAGCAGCGGAAATCCCGCATATTGAGATCGCACACCGGTCTTCCATATCTGATGCCACCTTGACAGGAGCCAAAGGTGTCGGTGAGGGAGGCACCATCGGTGCGCCGGCTGCGATTCTTGGCGCGATTTCGGATGCTCTCGATCACTTGGGAATCCGGGTGGTTCAGATGCCAGCAACCCCATCTCGTATTAGAGAACTAATTCGAAACGCCCAGGAGGATGTGTGATGAGTGACCAACAAGTCGGCGTTGAACTCGAGGTTAATGGTGTTACCCACCGGATTTCGGTCGAGCCTCGAAAGTCCCTTGCAGATGCTCTTCGTGAAGATTGCTCACTGACAGGGACTCATCTGGGGTGCGAACACGGCGTCTGCGGCGCCTGCACAGTGCTCGTTGACGACCAACCGGTTCGAGCATGTTTGGTGCTCGCGGTACAAGCGGAGGGTTCGAGTATTCGAACCGTCGAAGGTTTAGCCAGCGAAGATGGTGTGCTGCATCCGGTACAAGATGCCTTTTGGAAGCATCACGGGCTTCAGTGTGGGTTTTGCACACCTGGATTCCTCATGTTGGCAACATCTCTGTACGAGCAAGATCACGTCCCCGATGATGATGAGTTGATTGATGCTCTGGCGTCCAACCTATGCCGATGCACCGGGTATCAGAACATAATTACGGCGGTAAAGTCTGCAATCGAAAGCAAGCAGCCGTGATCGGACAATCCGCCTTACGAATAGAGGATCGGCCCCTGCTCCTTGGACGGGCTTCTTTCGCTGGGGACGTAAGACTGCCGGGGCAAACGTACATGCGCGTTGTCCGAAGTCAAGTGGCTCACGGATTGATTACTTCAATCGACACTTCTGGGGCTAAGGCTCTGCCTGGGGTCATTGGAGTCTGGACCGCGAACGAAG
>JBIISH010000084.1:0-6973 GCA_044341115.1 Candidatus Nanopelagicales bacterium | reverse complement strand
ATGGAAGTGCCTGCCCGGGGGACTTCGTCAATCGTGACCAAGCCCCAGCCGTTTTCTGCTGAACGCACGGCGACCGGGACCAAATCGGGTTGCAGGAGGCCGTTGGCGTAGGCCTTCGCAGTTTTCTCCTGCGATCCAACGGCGAAAGCATCGGCTCGCTCTTTGGTGATGTGCGGAAACCTATCGTGCAGATTCTCGGCGGTGTTGCCCATCAGCAGTGCATCTTGGCTGACGATGCGCTCAGCAAGATACCGAGGATTGGGATCGACGCCTTCGCCCATGGGGTGGTGGGTCATGTGCTCAACTCCACCGGCAATGGCGAGCTCGTAGGCCCCCGACATGATCGCACCGGACAAGGTCGTGACAGCAGTCATGGCCCCAGCGCACCATCTGTCAATGGAGTATCCAGGAACGCTATTGGGGATTCCCGCCAGTAGTGATGCGGACCGGCCAATGTTCATGCCCTGGTCGCCAGTTTGGGTGGCCGCGGCAATCGCGACGTCGTCGATGCGCTCAGCGGGAACCTGTGGATTCCGTCGCAGTAGCTCGCGCATCACTTTGACCACCAGGTCATCTGCGCGTGTCTCGGCGTAGAGGCTCCCTGCTTTAGCGAATGGAGTTCTCGCTCCGTCGACAAATACGACGTTGGAGAGGGTTTTGGGTGTTCCAGTGCGGGCCATGGGGTCTCCTGCTGTGAGCGTAAGAGGGCTATCAGTTCTCCATGTTACTGGTTAGTAACTTAATTGGCTATGGGCCTGAAGATTCTGGTGGGACGGAATGAGGTGGCAGGTTGAGAGCCGCTGATAAGTCCGCAGCGAGCAACGAAATCTGCCATTCCCGAGCGCCCAAGCTTCGCAAAAGAGCACCCACGTTCGTCGGCGAGGGCGAGCCGGGTGGTTCCCAGCACAGTCGACGCAAGGTTTCGGGGGTGAGCAGGTTCTCAACTGGAATGTTGAGCTTTTCCGAGTGCTCCATAAGGACCTCCTTCGAGTTCAGGAGGTTCTCGTGTGCCGCTGGATTCCGCTCTGCCCATGAACGCACCTGTGGGGGACCAGTGGCGGGCAATTTGGCAGGAGGGAGCTCGTTATCGGGCAATTCTCGACCCCGAACTATCGCCCGCCACCAGACATCAATCACCCGCTGCTGCCCCCGGCCAGAGAACTCCTTTATGGCCGAGAGGTCGGCGATTGTTGAGGGGTGGGCCTGGGCTGCCGCGATAATCGCAGAATCTGGCAAAACTCGACCGGGTGCAATATCCCGGGAAATGGCACGTGCTTCGCGCTCCTGCCAGAGGCTGCGAACTAGGGCGAGGTCACGCGGCTTTCGTACTTTGTGCAGCCCTGAAACTTTTCGCCAATGATCGTCGGAACGTTCCTTGGGGCGGAACTGCAAGAGTGCGGAAAATTCTTCAACGGCAATCTGCCACTTGTTAGCTGCTCGCAGCTCCGCTTCCAGGTGGTCTCGGAGTTCGATGAGCAGTTCAACGTCAAGTGCTGCGTATCGCAGTTGCGCTGCGGTCAAAGGCCGAAGCGACCAGTCAGCAGCACCATGGCCCTTTTCTAGTGTTTCACCCAATTCACTCTTGATGAGCGCTGCAAGACTCACTCGGTCTCTTCCCAGCAGACGGCCGGCAAGTTCGGTATCGAACAACGCTTGAGGTGCAAGTCCGACTTCTGCAAGGCAACCTAGATCCTGGGTGGCCGCATGCAGGATCCACTCTGCGTCTCCTATCGCTCGTGCAATGACAGATAGATCAGGTAATTCGATCGGATCGATGAGCGCGCTGCCAGATACCGTCCGTCGCATTTGAATGAGATACGCACGTTGGCTGTACTTGAATCCTGAGGCGCGTTCAGCATCGATGGCTATGGGTCCGTGCCCCTGATTGAGCCGATCAACCCACTCGACCAATTGCGGCTGCGTGGAGAAAACCTCGGGTACACCCTCGCGAGGTTCGAATGGGACGTCCTCTGATGACCCTGTCGGAAGAGGCGTTGACTCAGTCAGGACAAAGTCCTGTCTTTGCGGCGAGGAGCACGAACGTGCGAGACACCGGCAGGTATGGGTGTGAGCCCTGCCAGATTCGACAGTAGGTCAAGCCAGGCTTCAATATGTTGGGCCATGGAATCAATTGGCCGGCCGGTTAACTCGTCTTCTAGCGGCGTCCACGACGCGCGTACCTCAACAAACCCATCAGCAGGACGGTCGGCCAGTGAACCAAACGAACGACCCGCTGTTCTGGTGACGGTACCGCCGAGTTGAACAGCGTGTGCGTCCCGCATTTTCAGTGCATCGGTGACCCAACTCCAACCGACATCATGCAAAATCGGGTCCGCGAGCATGTCTGCATCGAGCTCTGCACGAGCAAACACCACCGCCCTGAAAGTTCCTTCCCATTCGCTTACGCCATCAGGATCATGGAGCAAAACAAATCTTCCCGATGCCTCGAGGTCATCGTCATCTAGTTCTGCGGTCAGAGCGACGGCTAGAGGAGCCAGCCTTGAGGGTGCAGGTACCTCTTCGATGATGATTTCTGGCCGGGCAACGACTGAATTTACCTGTGCCAATGCGTCAGTGAATTGTTCGGCTGATACCGGAACTGGGCGCATGATCCGAGGCTATGGGCAGATCCGCATACTGGCCGATCGGCACGCCGTAGGCCAACTACGACTCCTCTGGTTCTAGGCGGATCGAGATCGAATTGATGCAATACCGCAAATCTGTGGGGGTGCCGTAACCCTCACCCTCGAATACGTGTCCCAAGTGACCGCCACATGCTGCGCAGCGGACCTCGGTGCGAACACTCCCCAGCGAGCGGTCCTCAAGATAAACAACTGAATCCTTGGCCAGGGGGGAGTAGAACGATGGCCAACCGCAGTGGGAATCGAATTTGGTGTCGGACCGAAACAGTTCGCCACCGCAAGCTCGACATGAGTAGATCCCCGCCGTTTTGGTGTCGGTGTATTCGCCGACATATGGCGGTTCGGTGCCCGCCTCGCGAAGAACGTGATACTCAGTTGCGTTGAGTTCATTTCGCCATTGATCTTCTGGCTTTGCCTGCGGATACGAAGATCCATCGGGGCGCTTGGAGCCATCACGTGCAGGAGTCGAGCTGCTCATATCTACATGTTACGTCAAGGCGACGTACCGCGCAGGGTCATGGTTTGGTCGTAGAGTGGGGTAGATTATGTAAACGGCAGGGATTTCGATTGCCGCGTCACAGTGGGGAGTTTTCGTTGAGTGACATGCTCGATGTTCGAAGTTCCTGGTTGAGTGAGGCCGATCTTGCGGCGGCGAGAGAACGCCTTCCGTTGGTCTATATCGATGCGGTGCCGGTACGAGTTGACGGCAACGGTCAGGTCACACAGATTGGGCTTCTGCTCCGCGGGATGCCAGATGGCAGCATTTCTCGCGCTGTCGTCAGCGGACGGGTTTTGTACGGTGAGTTAGTTCGTGATGCGTTGCTTCGTCATCTCGAGAAGGATCTGGGTCCCATGGCGCTCCCTAGGGTTCCGGCGTCACCACAACCATTCACGATTGTTGAGTACTTTCCTGAAGAGGCTCGAACGGGTTTTCACGATCCTCGGCAGCATGCTGTGGCGCTGGCTTATGTGGTGCCGATAGATGGTGATTGCGCACCTTCCCAGGATTCCCTTGACCTCGTGTGGGTAACTCCAATGGAAGCTGCGAACGATTCATTTCAGAGCGAAATGAGCGGCGGCCAAGGCCGGCTCGTTCGGATGGCGCTGGCCCACTGCGGGCTATTGCCTTGAGTCATTGAATCCACGGAGCGAACGCAGGAGGCCGTTGCTCTCCACGCGCATTGAGCGCCTCTTGTAAATCATCTCCCTCAAATGCGCGCAACATCAACTGCAAAGTTGTCACCATGCATTCGGACAACGTGGAGTTGGAATCGTTCAGCAGCGCCTGCTTCATAAACGCCATTGACGTGGGCGAACAACTCTCTGCGATCAATGACGCCCAAGCCATGGCGGCTGATAACGGGTCCTCGGAAACGTCGGCAAGCCCTAGCTCCCCAGCCTCGCGCCCTGTGATTGTTCGACCGGTGAGCAGTAGGTCCGTGGCAGCGGGATAACCGACCAGGCGAGGAAGCACCCAGGAGATGCCGTACTCGGCAACTAATCCCAGCCGGGAGAAGGTCGTGCTTAAGGTTGCCTCAGGGTGCACAAAGCGCTTATCGGCACACACGGCAATGACGAATCCCAAACCTGCACATGGGCCATTGATCGCGGTCACTACTGGAGTCGCAAGTCGAAATGTCATGGCTGGCCCAAGTTCTGGGTCTTGATTGGCGATATAGGCCCGCAGTGCATCTGGCCCAGAACTGAGCATGCTCAAGTCAGCACCGGCGCAAAATCCTCGGCCATTTCCGGTGACCACGATCGCTCTCACAGCTGGATCAGCATCGGCCTGCAGCAACAGGGTCGAATATAGATCGAGCATGCCTTCTGTCAGCGCGTTCAGCGATGCGGGCCGGTTGAGTCGAATGAGCGCGATTGCACCTGATAATGAATATTCGATAGCGGGTTGATCTTGAGGTAGCGTCACCTCTCAAGGGTGTCACATGCGATCTCGATAAGGAGTCAAATGAACGAGATAGGAAACCCTCCAAAGAAATCTGGCCTCCGCATTACGTGGCGAGGTGCCATCCTTCTCATTGTTGCGGTGATACTTCTGGTTTTCGCGGTGCAGAATTTGCAGTCCGCTGCGGTGAATTTCCTTGGCGCCACCGTCCAGCTTCCGGTGTGGAGCCTGGTTGTTGGGTCCTTTATCTTGGGCATGCTCCTTGGCGGAATGGTTAAGGGAGCCGCGCGCAAACTACGCAACAAGCCGGCGGCGCCTCACTCGTGAGGATCTAGTCCTAGCAAGGTTTCGTCCTCTGCGGTGAGGGCATCGCCAGCAGCCTGAGAGCCGATCGAATCGTCGTCCGTGTCGATTTCGATGAAGTGCATCGCTGCCTGTTCTGGTGAAAGACCGTGCTCTTCATGGATCGATTCGTCATGGCGCGGATACACGACCCCATCAAAGGAACCTTCACCGCCGGGATTACCCGTGAGGGCATTGTGAAGAGCCTCAGCTTCCATCACCATGGTGAGCCGATCCGCCTGATCTGCGTCGTCGCCTGCAGGGTCGGTTCCGTTGGCTGTCTGCTTCAAGACCTCGGCGGGTGACTCAGCATGAGCAAATTCGTCATTCATGTGGGAACCTCCGGTTGCTGGTGCCACCAACGTAACTGATGTGGACCGGTGAAAGGGTGCTGGTCAGGCTCATGCTGCAAAGAAGGGCCTGAATATGAGACAGTTGAGCCTATGACCGCCCTCGCTGATGACATTGCTGCCCAGCGGCTCTTGATTGACCTCGAGCCCGTCGTAGAACGTGAACTCAACCGGCACATGAAACAGGCCAAAGAGTGGTTTCCCCACGAGTACATCCCGTGGAGTATCGGCCAGGATTTTTCGGGTCCCTTGGATGGCAAAGAGTGGACCCCCGATGAGCAAATGTTTAGCGAGGTTGCTCGAACGAGCTTGATTATTAATCTGCTCACCGAAGATAACCTGCCTAGTTACCACCATGAAATCGCGGCGATTTTCGGTCGAGATGGTGCCTGGGGGGAATGGGTCGGGCGTTGGACAGCCGAGGAGGGCCGGCATGGGACCGCAATCCGTGATTATCTGGTTGTGACCCGCGCGGTTGATCCCATCGCCATGGAACGGGCCCGAATGGTGCACATGACGGAGGGCTTCCAAGCGATACACCCCGGAGTTTTGGCCGGGCTGTCGTACGTGTCCTTCCAAGAGTTGGCGACTCGCGTTTCACACAGGAATACCGGCACCGCCACGGGTGATCCAATAGCAGAGCAGCTGCTTTCTCGTATCGCTCTGGATGAGAACTTGCATATGGTGTTTTACCGCAACGTTCTTGACGCGGCATTCGAACTGGCACCTGATGACACCATGGTTGCGGTTATGCAAAGTGTTCGAGATTTCGCTATGCCAGGGCACGGAATCGAGGGCTTTAACAGAAAAGCTGTGGAAATCGCGGTTGCTGGTATTTACGATCTCAAGCAACATCGCGACGAAGTCATCATGCCTGTCCTGCGTAAGTGGCGAGTATTCGATCGCAATGATCTCGGGCCGGTCGGTGAAGCCGCTCGAATGGAGCTTGCGGCACTTTTAGCTGATATGGATGTCAGCGTTGATAGGTTCGAGAATCGGCGTGAAGCACTCCGGAAGCGCCTATTCGGCGAAAGCTGACATGTCTGCATGGCTCGAGTCCTGGCGTGACCGAGTCCGTGCTGCGCAAGCCACCTCGAATTCAGCGGCGCTCCTCGCTCTGTATGCCGAACTCGTCACGAGCATGGGGGATGAGCAGGCCTCGCATGTCTGGCTCAAAGAGATGTCGGGGTGGGATGCGAGTGCGATCACGGGCTGAGAGGATGCGCGTATGAGCACTCCCGATGTGACATCGCGCCCATGGTCCAGCAGATCCCCGCAGAAGTACGTGCTCAGCCTGATCATGGTGGCACTCGCCGTGGCTCTGGTGGCTACGGGACTGGGCTACATCACCGATGGGCGTGGCGGCCTTGTGCCGTATTTGATCGTCATTGTCGGTCCGCTCATCAGTGGCTATTACATCTGGTACTTCACTCGATACCAGTCCGGGGCAACGGAGGAGTAACACCCACGCTCGTCCCGATCTTGGCCGCAAGCTGGGTCAAGGTGGCAATCACCTCACCATCGATGATCAGGGGCTGGCCCTGAGCCCCCGCTGACTTGGCCAACTTCTGGCCATGTTCATCCGAGATGAGTGCATGGTGCAGAAAATGCGCTTGGGCAACGTTTGTGGCCTCGAAAAATGGAGCGAGAAGGACCTGCAGAGAACTTGATGGGGCTAAGTCTTGGCCCCGAAGAATATGTGTGACGCCAAGGTCGCGATCAGTGATGATGCTGAC
>JBIISH010000299.1:0-2565 GCA_044341115.1 Candidatus Nanopelagicales bacterium | reverse complement strand
TCTTTGGTCCAAAGAACGACGTCGCCCAGATCAGGGTGAATGCCGCCAGAGAGCAATGCCCCGTCAACCTTCAAGGCGGATTCATCAGGCACGTCCATTTGTCGGGTCCGGCATTGGCAGGATGAGCCGGATCTGTTTCTACTGCAGGAGCATCGAAACAGGGGCAAGCCCCGGTCCCGTGCGAGTAACAACTCTGAGTGGAAGTACTCGAAGCGGGCACGCTGTGAGTGCTCTTTTTCGAGGTCTTCCCGTGTCACCGGGCCCGTGGTCCACTCGATGTTGAGCAGCCCCAAGACCCGAAAAATGTCGTCAGCGTAGGTGGAGCGGTATCTCTTGACGTCGTGATCGTCCACCCGCAATGCAAGTGTGAGTTCAAGCGATTGCGCCCACCATGAGGTGAGTAAGGCGTTGATGGCGTTCCCCATATGTAGGAAACCACTCGGGGTTGGAGCAATCCGTGTCAACATGGCGGCTCACACGCTACCTCGCAATGATTGGCAGGTGAACTTGACTGGAAACGACCTACCCGCCCACAAGGCATCTCCTGGGACTTCACCCTCGCGGGCAGGCTGGATCCTTGCTGTTCTGATCCTGGGTGCGATCGTGGCCAACGTCAACACCTCCATCTCCAACGTCGCACTTCCATCAATTGGCAGGGCCCTTGAAGCATCCGATCTACAGTTGACCGCGATCACTGACGCATACCAATTCGGCATCGCGGCAACCGTGTTGTACCTCGGCGCACTTGGTGATCGTTACGGGCGCAAAGGTTTACTGATTCTGGGTGCTTCGCTGTGCGTGCCATTTTCCTTACTTTCTGCTTTCGCCCCGAATGCCACCGTGCTTATAGCCGCACAAGTCGCAGTGGGCGTGGCCTGCGGAATGCTGTACCCCACAACGCTCTCCCTCATCACATCCTTATGGTCGGGACCGCCGATGACTCGAGCAATTGCCATGTGGACCGGCATTGGGACCGGGACCTCGATTCTTGGGCCGATCTTGGGCGGTTGGATGCTCGGAAGCCTGTGGTGGGGGTCGGTCTTTCTCATCACGGTTCCGCTGGCCCTCGTGGTGCTGGTCTCCGCGATCTTTATCCTGCCCAAGAAAGCTGGGGAGTCAACTACGCCGGTGGACAACCGCGGCGGGATGTTGAGCGTTCTGATGATCGCATCATTCGTTGCTGGGATTGTTGCGCTGCCCGGTGGACTGACGATTCCGGTTGTGGCGCTGTTCGTCGCATCCTTGGTTTCTGGAGTTTTGTTCTTCAGGTGGGAACGTTCAGCACCAAATCCCATTTTTGACCTCAAATATGCGGCCGTCCCCACCTTCTGGGTCGCATTCACAGCTGGTTTGATCGGCTTTGGCGCACTCGTTGGAGCCATGTTCATCGGCCAGCAGTTCACGCAGAATGTTCTGGGAGAAAGTCCACTTACGGCTGTGCTGTTGACGCTCGGCTTAGCAGTCGGACTGTTTCCTGCCTCGATTTTGGCAGGGCGCCAGATCATCGCTCGTGGCACGAGGGAGCCTTTTGCCCTCGGGCTGATCGCTATGGCCCTCGGGCTACTCGTGATTCTGCTGGTCTGGACCTCGAAGTCACCGCTCTGGCATGTGGTGCTTGCATACTTCTTGGTCGGGATAGGTGTGGGTTACGCGTCCACATCAGCCACCAGATCGTTGAGTATGTCTCTGCCCATCAGCAAGGCGGGCATGAGTTCGGCTTCGGCTGATCTGACAAAAGATATGGGTGGCGCTGTCTTCCAGGCGGTCTTAGGCAGTTTCCTAGCCATTGCTTATGCCGTTGCAATGGGGCGCGCCTTATCGAGTGAAAGCATGGGATTATCCAGTTCGCAAATAGCACAAACAGAGTCCTCATTTGAGGATGCTCAGGCTGTGGTTTCATCACTATCTGGGACTTCTGCATCCGACCTATTAACGACTGCACAAGATGCGTTCACGGTGGGCAAAGACTTGTCTGTGGGAATCGCACTCGCGTGCGTGTTTGTTGGTCTTGCACTCGTTCTCATCAAGTACCCGAAAGTCGATAAAGAGCGTGAGATTTTTGGGGAGATCCAGGCCCAGAATGCACAACCATCGAACGAACCGAAATGACACACGCGCAGTCTCTCTGACTCAGTGTCCGAGGGGGAATCGACTTCCACTACCTCTGCTATTCCATGGTGGAATTTGCCGCTTGTTCCATCCGGGGACAATTCCGATTTCCGCGAAAAATTGATGAGCGGGTCCGTGGAGCAACTATCTATTGGGCGTGTGACGAGTTGTTTACCACCTTCGTGACACGGCGATACCTGACATCTGGAAAGCGAACGAGAAGGGCTGGCACTTAACGCAGACCTTGATGAAACTCACCGTCGGGGGTGACCCAACTCTTGACCGAATGACGGCTAATGATGCGGAGAGAAGGCGATGGGGAACAGGCCACCGCTCACGTCGTCGAGGGATTCCTCGGATATCTCGTCGTCAGGTGCAGTGGTGTCAGTTCCTTCAGGGTCATTAGCCATGGAATGGAATCTAGCCCAGTGATTGGGGAATTGTCTTCTGTTTGCG
>JBIISH010000071.1:0-7456 GCA_044341115.1 Candidatus Nanopelagicales bacterium | reverse complement strand
GTCATCGAGAAAAAACAGAAGGTCACCGTGTACCTGCGGAACCCCAGCATTTCGGCCAGCTGGGATGCCCACGTTTTCAGCGAGTCCCAATGCGCGCACCCCATCGGGCAGATCAATCGGTTCCCAGCCATTACCGACAACCACAATGTCGCAGGTCACGTCCTGTTGAGCGAGTACTGAATCGATCGCCCTGCGCAACTCCGCTGGCCTGGTTCCCATCGTCAGAATGACGACGCCGAAATCTGACATCAACGCAACCGACTCGAGGATAAAATGGCGAGCAGGTGACCAACAACTGTCACGAGCGCGAGAATCGCGAGGGCTCCGACCAGGAACTGAGTGGCACCGAGACCGCCCATTGCAGCGTCAACAACGGATGCAATAAACGCCAAAATCGTTAACTCCACGGAGTGGTAAGCGCGATGGAACGGCACGAAACGTGCGAGGGATCGGAGCTTGCGCAAGCCACTCGATGATGGCTCCCCCACTTCGGCTTTGTCTTCAAGCCTTGGCATGTTGTTGTATGCCCGCGAGACGTGCACCATGTCATTGAGCGACTTGTTGTAGAGAATCAACACCGCAAGCAGAGCGCCGATCAGCGGCCATGGGGATTCAAGCCAACCACTTTGCGGGAAGCCGGCAGCGCGCAGGCCCAACGCAATCGGGATCAGACCTTCAGCGGTGTAATGACCAACCCGGTCAATGAAGACACCCTTGGGGCTGGTGGTCTGGCGCCAACGCGCAACTTCGCCGTCACTGCAGTCCCAGAGCATCTGCATTTGACCCAACGCCATGGCAAGAAAACCGCCCGGCAGACCAGGGATCAGGAGCGCGGCGGCCGCGCCCATCCCGGTGAACACCATGAGCCACGTGACCTGGTTGGCGCTGATGGACGTGCGCAGGAGAACCAAGGTCAGGTAAGGCGAAATTTTGCGCAGGTACACGTCGGCAACCCAGTGCTCCGAGTTCTTCCGACCACGCACAGCAGGTGGCTGACCTACTTCTCTGATTTCGGCAATGGTGGGCCGGGCCGGTCGAACGATCTTCTCGGTCACAACTCGCCTCCCACCACTCGATTACTATCTCGATTACTCAGCAACCACTGGCCTGAGGCTACGGGTACGAAGAGGATGAGCAGGGCAACGGCCATCACCAGCAGCCCGCTGGCGAACGTGGAAGCCGACCCTGCAAACAACACCATTGCCGCAACCACAATCAGCCGGCCGTCCCAACCCAGACCGGTCCACACGATCCAACGGGGCACACTCGCGCCGTTCAACGCTCGGTACAAAGTGTCGTAGTGGTGGTAAGCCACGACAAAAAGCCAGACATAACCCACCACTTCAGCATCAGGGAATAGCGCCAGCACGAGCGCAGTCACAGCGCCCAGCTCTAACAGCCGAAGCAGTGCTGGGATCGCCCAACCCCAGCGCGCGCTGAGTATTCGAGTTCGCAACGTCTCCGGGAAAGCACTCGCGATCATGCTGCCGAGTGGCCCCAGATCAATTTGTTCGCGCAAGAACTGCACGCCACTGCTGACCAACGGCTCATGCCAGGTAAACGTTCGGAGCGTGCGACCAACGAGCACGTAGCCCAATGCGATGAGCCCGGCGATCAACAATGCAACCAGTGCCCAGGCAGGGCCAGCTAAGACTGCCACCACACTTATCAGGAGCCAGCGTTCGCCGATCGGCATGTGGATTACTTTCTTCGTCCAGCGCACGATCGATGACCGATTCATGCTTCGCGAGGCCTGCATCGCCACGGCGACCGAGAGTCCTGAACTCGCCGCAGTTCCATCAAAGGGATCGAGCAGGTCACGCACGGGCACGATCGCCTCGCGTAAGCGCTGGACTCGAGCAAAGTCGTAGTCACCCATGTGTCGGAAGGTCTGCAGCGTAATCAGCACGAGGACGAGCCACCACACCTCGTTACCCGAACGAGCCGCACCCACAGCCAATCCGCCATACACCGCAAACTCTTTCACGCGGTCCGTTGAGGCATCGAGCCATGCACCCAGCGCGCTGAACTGCCGTGTAGCTCGGGCAACTTCGCCGTCAACGCAATCGATGATCAGACTCAGTTGCAGCAATACGGCGCCGAGGAGTAGCCACCAAAAAGTACCGCCGGCAAATGCACACGCCGATGCGATACCCACCACAAAGGAAATCACCGTGATGGTGTTGGGGGTAAGACCGAGGGAAAGCGCTAGTCGCGTGAGAGGTTTCGAAGCTTTGCGCACTACGAAGGTTGAATAGAAGCCATCATCGATCCGATTCGCTTGCAAGCGACGGATCCGATCTACGGGAACGGCGTCAACGAGTTGCTGAGCCTCAGGTGCATCTTGTGCACCGCGAAACCACGGAACATCTACCAATCCCACCGCGCGCACCGCAATGCCACTGCGCACAAGCGCAACGAGCACTAGCTCTGGAAATTGAGCCGGTGGAACGATGAGTTCATCGTGCGCCACATGATCGCGCAGTGTTGTCAGGGCAGCAGCTGCGCTCGGCGCATCAGCTACCGAAATGCGCACCACTCCAATGCTTCGATGCGTGGGCGCGCTTACGTTGTGAAAGCTCGTGCCCGCGCTGACCACGTGATGGTGCAGAACCCGCAGGTCACCTGATCCATCTGCAACGACCATCGCGCTAGTTCCAGCGAAGGAGTCTTCGGCCACAGGGCTGATCGCGGCAGCAGAGACCACAAGGTCATCTGCAATCACAATCACCGGCTCGGTGGCAGCACGAAGCCGGTCAATGAGCTCAGAAAGTAGCCCGACCGTCGAACTAGATGCCCGATCAGTCACCGGGACTCGTCGTCCTTGCGAAAAATGGAGGAGATTCCTTGCTTGCGCGTAGCCCGCACCAACCGACCCGCGAGTTGGCGGGAGGTTGCTTCATCACGAGAGGCTGCGATCACCGATGCGAGAGCTTCGACCGCGGCCGCGATGGGCACCTCCGATGGTTCGGTTGCAATTCCCGACGATGGCACACGAACGGCTAGCGCATCGAGGTTTCCGTAGACGTTCACACCAAGTGAACCGATAGTTGCAGCCGCCGCAGCGCCCTGCTCTGCAGCAGCATCCAAAGCCCAGTCCGGCGTGACCAAGCGGGGCTCAGAAGAATCCGGTTCGCGGCCCTCAACCATTCCCAGCGCCACTCCGCGTCGCACCAAGCGCACGTAATCGTTCCACTGCATCTCGTTCTTTACCCGCGCATTGAGTTGCACCAAGAGTTCAGCTTCAGCGGCGGTCATGGATCGATTGCTGGTCAGGTCCATTCGCGAGGTCAACACCTCGGGTGGAACGCCCAGCAATTGCGCGAACGTCATGAACATGGCATCTCGCGGAACATCTTCAAGAACCAGCACGCTGACATTCTCTGGCCCCACCGCAGCAGCCCACCGAGTCAGAACTGCGCCGTGATCGTGTCGCTTCCAAAATGTGGGTGAAATGCGAGCAGCACCGGGGTTGGCGAACACGTCCTCGAGCCATTTCTCATACGGAGTGGTGAGACCGTATTTCAGGTATTGCTGCCACGAGGAAGAGAGGAGTTTCCCAAGGTTGCGCAAGGTGACCACCACCTGCACCCGCTCACCGCCCAGCCTCTCAACAACAGTGCGGGCGGTTTCTTCATCAGCCTCGCAAAAGAATTCACTGCTAATCACTACCCGACCGCTGTACGCATTGGCCCGCTTTGCCAACTTGTCGAAATGCTCGGTGTCAAGAACCGCGCCGCCCCGGGCATTCCACCCCCACGGCCGGCCGAGTACTGCCAGCGCGGCCCGGTGGTGGGCTTGCAATTTGCCGGGGTAACGAACACCGTTGGCGGCTAGATCGGTTCGGGCATCGGCCAAAGCTGCCTGAATTGCGGTCGTACCGGTCTTGTGGACACCGATGTGCAGCAGCAGTCCATTAGGGGCAATCGCCGGTGCAGGAGCGAAACCGGCCTCAGACATGCCCTCTACCCTAGGGGCGGCTCGTCTGTTTTCCCTTGAGCGCGCGCCTCACGGAGCAGCTCGATCGCTTCATCCACGCTGCCAACGGCCTGAATAGAACCATCAATAATCACAAGTGCACGATCACAGAACTCCCGCAGCGGCCGTGGGGCATCGGTGGCAACGAGGAACGTGGTGCCCAGCCGCTTGGCCTCGGTCAACTGCTCCCAGCAGCGCTCCCTGAATTCGCGCTCTCCCACGACCAATGCTCGATCAACCGCGTAGGCCCTGGCGTGGGTAGCCATCGCGATGGTCCACGCCATGCGCTGGCGGGTCACTGCTGGAGCGGCACCGAGATAACGGTCCATCATCGAATCGACCCCGGCCTGCTCAGCGATCGAGGCCACCTGCGCACCGATCTGATTCGGGGTCATTCCCAGCAGACCGCCGAGTAAGTAAATGTTCTGCCGAATCGTGAACCTGCGATCCAAGGCGCGCGCGAGTTCAACCATCGGGATCACGGTGTCGCTGCGGCGCACATGCCCCTCATCGGGCATCAAGGTTCCGGCAGCCAATCGCAGTAATGCTTGGCGGGCTGGCAAGCCTCCGCCGAGTACCGCAACCGATTCACCGGGCAGGATCGAAAACGATGCGCTGCGCAGAACCCACACTTCTTCACGCCGGGAATCACCGGCAAGGCGCCTCAGCCTTTGCCGTTTGCCCACACCCTTGCGACGTCGTCGTTTAGGTAATGAAATTCCCACACCGGAAAATTCGATGGCCGCATCGAGTCCGCGCGTTAGCGATTGCCTCGCCATCTCACGCCTCCTTCAAGATGCGGGGTTCGATTCGACGGAAAACGACGATGCCAGCAATAAAGAGCACCACGGCAACAGTTATGGATATTCCAAATGCAAGAACCGAGTTCACCTCTTCAGGCCAAAATCCCACCCGATACAGACCGAAAATTCCCACGAGCGGGTTGAGTTCGGCGAGCGTACGAAATTCTGCGGGGATATTCGATACCGAATACAACACCGGTGAGAGATAGAACATTGCACGCAGCACGATCTTGACAATGCGCGCCAAATCAGGAATCACTACAGCACTTGCTGCAATTAACAGCGCCAGCCCATACATCAAGAAGAACTGCACAATGATCGCGACCGGGAATAACACGATGAGTGGTCCCGGCCAAAAACCAGTCACTGCAATGGCAATCAGAATCACCGGCAGAGAGAAGAGAAACTCCACCGTCGAGACCAACACCACCCGCAAAACCCACAATTGAGTGGGCAACAAACTCACCCGCAGTTGACCACCGTTCTTGGCAAAAACCTTGGTCGAGGCGTTAATCCCCTTGGAAAACCACCACCACGGCAAAATCGCGAGGGATAGGAAGAGTAGATACGGCTGCAGACCGAGGCCGCGGGGGCCCAACAGGATCGAGAAAACGAACCACAGGACCACCGACATGCCAAGTGGCTCAAGGAGAGTCCAGAGGTAGCCCAGCCGAAACTTGGAATAGCGTCGCTGAAGGTCCCGTTGGACCAACATGCGGAGCACCTGACGGTGCTCCCAGATAGAACGCACGCGGTTTACGATAGGGCACCTGCACTCATCGACCCCTGTTGCCACGAACTCCGTGCAGCGAATACCGAAAGATAGGACCGCAACGTGCCCGCTAACACGCCTATGCGTGAATCGTGGCTGACGCGACGGTCAAAGTGGTTTGCCCGAGGTGTTGCAAACCGACTCAGGGATTTTGGCGCTGCCGAGCCTGAAGGTTTTGAACTCAGCGATGTGCCGCAGGCGGATATCTGCCTGTACTTCGCTGATCAGCCAAGCAAGCTATACCAACTCACCCAGTGGTTGCCGATATTCGAGGCGCGCACCGATATCACCACCGTGATCGCAGTACGTCACGTGGAAACCTACGACGCTCTCATTGGTACAACTCCGCTGAAGATTCTGCTGGTTCCTCGCTATGAAGTGCTCATGGCGATGTATGACCGCGCGAACTTTCACGCCGTCATTTATGTCAATAACGGTTGGACAAATTTCCAATCGCTCGCGTTTCAGCAGGCTGTTCACATCCATGTGAATCACGGTGAGTCCGACAAGATCTGCATGGTCAGCAATCAGGCCAAGGCCTACGACAAAGTATTTGTTGCAGGTGAAGCCGCCGTTCGTCGCCACCAAGCTGCCCTGGCGTGGTTTGATACCAGCCACCTGGTGCGCGTTGGTCGCCCGCAGCTTGATCTTGAGATTCCAAACCCATTAAGCGCTCATGATGGTCCGACCATCACGTACGCCCCCACCTGGGAAGGCGAGGACGACGCCAACAACTACACCTCTCTCGATCTCTATGGTGTCTCGATCATCACCGCAGCCCTGGCCCAGCCAGGTGCCCGCGTGATCTACAAGCCCCATCCCCGTGTTCCCTCCTCCGATGATGCCGGCGTGCGGGCCGCTCACACTGAAATTGTGCGCATTATCAAGGCAGCTACCGCAGCAAATCCTCAGGCAGGTCACGCGGTGATGATCAAAGGAAACGTTCTCGGCGTGATCAGAGGAACTGACGTCATGATCGCCGATGTTTCAAGTGTCACGCTCGATCATTTGTACCTGCGCCCGGATGCCCCCATCGTGCTGTGTGATCGCCGCACCGAACGCGATCTGCTGCTCACCGATGCGCCCCTTGCTGCTGCTGTTCACGTTCTTGACAACAACAACGTGGCAACCCTTCGCGCTGACCTTGCACAGCTCATCGCGCAAGATTCCACCCGCGATCAACGGCACGCAATGCGCGATTTCTACTTCGATGGCATCGCCCCTGGTGCCAGCACGGAGCGCTTCTGGAAAGAGCTCGATACCGCCATGCACGAACACGATGCAGCGATTGGAAACCTGAGTCGCATCCGCGTAGTGCAAGACCTGAATGATCCCGACCAGACCAGCGAGCAGCAGCCGAAGGAGCACGCATGAGCGTCAATGCCGTCATTCTCGCCGCCGGAATGGGCACCCGCCTTGGTAAGCCATGGCCAAAGCCGTTGACCCCACTCGCTGATGGGCGCACCATCATGGCCCAGCAAATGGACAACATGCAGGCCGCATTTGGTTCCAACCTGCGCGTCACCACAGTTGTCGGCTTCAAACTTGAGCTGATCCTCGAGGCTTTCCCCAACGTTTCCTACGTCTACAACGAGGCATACGACCAAACGAACACCAACAGGTCACTGCTCAAAGCTCTCCAACTATCGGGAGATGGCGGTGTGCTCTGGATGAACGGCGACGTCGTGTTTGACCCCGCTCTCCTCGAACGAGTGCGCCCCCTCATGGAAGCCAATCAATCCTTCATCTGCGTCAACACTGCTGTTGTTGGCGACGAAGAAGTGAAATACACGGTCGACGCAAATGGAAACGTTGCCCTGCTTTCCAAGCAGGTTGAGAACGCACTCGGCGAGGCCGTCGGTATCAACTACGTCGCTTCACAAGACAAGGAAACCTTGATCAC
>JBIISH010000169.1:0-4480 GCA_044341115.1 Candidatus Nanopelagicales bacterium | reverse complement strand
GGTGTGGCCTTGAAATCTTCCTGGTCACCCGCTCTTCTGATGGCGTCGCGGATAGCCAAGATTTTGCGTTCTGTGGCAATGAGGTCATCAGTGGTGGGGGCATAGCGCACAAACTCTCTGTTCCCGAGATACATGAGCTGGAGTTGTACTGGCACCTCTTCGGTCAGCCGCCACCAGGCCAGCGCGTAGAACCTCATCTGGAACATTGCCTTGGCCTCAAAGGCGGGGGATGGAGATTTACCGGTCTTGTAATCCACGATTCGGATCAGACCGTCCGGGCTGCGATCCACCCGATCGACGAAACCACGTATCTCGAAACCTTGTTCGAGCGCGACGCTCAAGGCCATTTCACGCGTATGGGGTTCTAGCCGTGCTGGATCTTCCATGGCGAAATACGTCTCAAGGAGTGGGCGGATGGGATCAAGCGCATGAGCGGCTTGTAACTCGGAATCGATCGAGTCGTGGCCTTCAGGAATCAGAGTCATCGCCGATGTCGGATCGATGTCACACAGTTCTTGCCACGAGAGCACTGCCAGCCTTTGGGCCTCAACCATGGTGCGTTCTGCAGGTGCCACGTTGAAAAGCCGTTCAAGCACCTCGTGCACAAGAGTCCCGCGTACCGCAGCAGCCGAGGGTGCCGTGGGCAGTTGGTCAATCGTTTTCAGTCGATACATGAGAGGGCACGTCAGAAAGTCGCCAGTTCTTGAGGGGGAGAGGCTTTGGGGAAAGGATCCGCTCCCTGCTGGCTGTGCGGTCACTGACATGTGACCAGCCTAGGGCGCCGGTAGGGTCTAAGAATGGCCAGACGCGGACGACGAGCCCATCCAGAACCTCCCATGAACGCGGTGGAGGTGGGTTCTCGCCCGCAGGGACTGCTGATCGAAGGTGATCTCGTCCAGCTGACGGATCCGCGCTTGAATAAATACACCATCACATTGCAGGCTGGGGCGAGTACGCACACGCACCGCGGCCATATTGAACACGATGACCTCATTGGACTCACCGATGGAAATGTGGTCACGTCCTCCCGGGAAGTGTCCTTCCTCGTCTTGCGGCCAATGCTCGATGATTACGTGCTGGGGATGCCTCGTGAAGCAGCCGTGGTGTACCCCAAGGATGCCGTTCGTATAGCTGGACTAGTCGGGGCCCACGCCGGAGCGAGGATCATCGAAGCAGGCGCGGGTTCCGGTTCACTTTCCTGCTATCTGCTGTCTGGAGTTGGCCCGAGCGGTGCGCTACTGAGCATTGAAAGGCGAGAGGATTTTGCGGAGGTTGCCGCACAAAATGTTCGACGGTGGTTTGGTGGATTTCCCAACAATTGGACCATAACCACCGGGGATTTCAATGATCAGGTACCCGCGGACCATTCATGGGATGGAGTGGTTTTAGACATGCTTGCCCCCTGGGAGTGCCTCGAGGCCGCCTACTTGAGTGTTCGTCCGGGTGGTTCCCTCGTCGGCTACGTAGCGACTGCCACTCAACTTTCTACCTTGGTGGAAAGTATTCGGGTGCATGACAAATGGATTGAACCGAGGGCAGAGGAACTTATGCTGCGCACCTGGCACCTCGATGGGTTATCCGTCCGTCCGGATCACAAAATGAACGGTCACACCGGTTTTCTGGTCGCCACGCGGGCTCTCTCAGACGGTATGTCGGCCCCCCGCCGGGCTAGGCGGCCAGCGCCTACCGCTTATGGCGCTGACTACGACGGACCTCGAGCCGAAGGTGCCGTCCCTCCTGCCGATCCGGACATTTCGGGTTAGAGTCAAACCTGAGGTTTTTCCTTTACTCACCGGAGGTAAGCGTGTCTGAGACAGGTGCTTCGATAAACGGTGAATCAGGCCCTGCGGGTGACTTGCAGGCCGAACTGGCTGCCCAGCGAGATCACAACGAACGGTTGATCTCCACTTTGCGCGATGCGCGGGAGCAGATAGTCACCTTGAAAGCGGAGGTGGATCGTTTAGCCGAACCCCCCAGCGGTTATGGAACGCTTCTTTGCCGGCTTGACGACGGAAGCGTTGACATCATGGCGTCGGGTAAAAAACTGCGAGTCTCCGTGAGTCCAGCCGTTGATATCGCTTCGCTGACGCCCGGCCGTGAAGTCATGCTCAACGAGACTATGAACATCATCGGTGTACGTGAGTACGAGGACGTCGGTGAAATCGTCACACTCAAGGAAAGACTTGGACCAGATCGCGCACTTGTCCTCGCGCATTCGGACGAAGAGCGCGTGGTGCGGTTAGCCACTTCTCTGCAAGATGAAGTGCTCCGTGCGGGGGATGCCCTTCTGTGTGACACTCGAAGCTCTTATGTCATGGAGAAAGTTCCCAAGGCCGAGGTTGAAGAGTTGGTACTTGAAGAGGTTCCCGATATCGATTACTCCCAAATTGGTGGGCTAAGGGACCAAATCGAGTCGATCAGAGATGCTGTGGAGATGCCATTTCTGCACGCTGATCTTTTTGCCGAACACAAGCTCAAGGCTCCGAAAGGAATCCTGCTGTACGGCCCTCCCGGTTGTGGAAAGACCCTCATTGCCAAGGCGGTTGCGAATTCACTCGCCAAAAAAGTCGCTGAGAAAACTGGAAAGGACGAGGCTCGCTCGTTTTTCCTGAACATCAAGGGCCCGGAGTTGCTGAATAAGTATGTGGGTGAGACCGAGCGGCACATTCGGCTGGTCTTCCAAAGGGCTCGCGAGAAGGCTTCGGAGGGAACTCCGGTCATAGTTTTCTTTGACGAGATGGACTCACTGTTCAGAACTCGTGGAACAGGTGTGAGTAGCGATGTGGAGAACACCATCGTCCCGCAATTACTGAGTGAAATTGATGGTGTTGAATCATTGGAGAACGTCATCGTGATCGGTGCATCGAATCGCGAGGACATGATTGACCCAGCAATTCTGCGACCTGGCCGACTCGATGTAAAAATCAAGATTGAGCGGCCTGACGCGGAAGCTGCTCGCGAGATTCTTGGTAAGTACCTCATCGCTGATTTGCCGTTGCACCACGATGATCTTGTCGAAAACGGCGACAACCGCGAAGCAACCGTCCAGTCGATGATTCAGGCGGCGGTGGAACGCATGTACACCGAATCTGAAGATAAT
Source organism: Candidatus Nanopelagicales bacterium (assembly GCA_044341115.1). Lineage (GTDB taxonomy): Bacteria > Actinomycetota > Actinomycetes > S36-B12 > S36-B12 > CAIXFB01. The sequence continues at coordinate 1,380 of JBIISH010000169.1, read as the reverse complement.
CGGTTCCTCGAAGTGACGTATGCCAATGGTGATAAGGAAATTTTGTACTTTAAGGATTTCAATTCAGGTGCGATGCTGGAAAACATCGTTTCTCGTGCCAAGAAGTCGGCAATCAAGGATTTTCTGGCAACGGGTGACCGGGGCATTCGAGTACAGCATTTGCTAGATGCCTGCGTCGACGAGTTTAGGGAGAACGAGGATCTTCCCAACACCACGAACCCAGATGACTGGGCTCGAATTTCTGGCAAGAAGGGCGAGCGCATCATCTTCATCAGAACATTGATTCGGGGCAAGAAGGGCGCCGAACCTGGTCGTTCGATTGATACAGCAAGTCACACCGGTCAGTATTTGTAGTCCGCATGAGTGTTCACCGCATCATGGGGATCGAAACCGAATACGGCATCTCGACCCCATCGGATCCAGCCATGAATCCGATGGTGGCATCCACCCACATTGTTAACGCTTACACACATCTCGCGGCCTCGCCCCACTCTTCGGGCCAGCGTTGGGACTACGCGGTCGAATCCCCGTTGCGAGATGCACGCGGATTCGATCAATCACGAGCTGACGCCGATCCGAGTCAATTGACTGACGATGACCTTGGACTTGCGAATGTCATCTTGACCAACGGCGCACGGCTCTACGTCGATCACGCACATCCTGAGTACTCAAGCCCAGAAGTAACCAATCCGCGGGATGCGGTGCTATGGGATCGTGCTGGAGAGGTAGTGATGGAGCGAGCGGCCGCTGCCACTTCTTCGGCCATGGGAGGCCAGCAGATCCTTCTGTACAAGAACAACACTGACAACAAGGGTGCCTCGTATGGCTGCCACGAGAACTACCTGATGAGAAGAAGTACCCCATTCGCAGACATCGTCAAATATCTCATTCCCTTCTTCATCACCCGACAAATCTTCACAGGTTCTGGGCGGCTGGGAGTCGGCCAGGATGGTTCGTCAAAAGTCTTTCAATTGAGCCAACGTGCTGACTTCTTTGAAGTTGAAGTGGGGTTAGAGACCACCCTGAAGCGTCCGATTATTAACACCCGCGACGAGCCGCACGCCGATCCCGAGAAATACCGTCGTCTGCATGTCATCGTAGGTGATGCGAATTTGTCTGAAGTTGCAACCTATTTAAAAATGGGCACGACATCGATCATTCTGGCGATGATCGAAGAGGGTGCCTTTGCTGATTGCGACCTCATGCCATCAGATCCAGTTCGAGAAATGCATAGGGTCTCGCACGACGTCTCCTTAAGTCACCGATTGATGCTCAATTCGGGTGAGGAGTTAACCGCGTTAGAGATCCAATATGTGCTACTGGATCGTGCCGAGAAATTCTGCGCGGGCCGCCCAGATCATGATGCCGATGTCATGACCA
>JBIISH010000246.1:0-3211 GCA_044341115.1 Candidatus Nanopelagicales bacterium | reverse complement strand
AGAGATGTTCTCGATAGGTGGCGTCTGGTCCTGGACCAACTCAGTGAGGATCCACAACGTGCAGCGAACTCCGTGGACTGGGTGGCGAAGTATTCGCTCATGACCGGATATATAAAGCGCGACTCACTTACCTGGGATGATCCACGGCTCCAGTTGATTGATCTGCAGTATTCCGATCTCAGACCTGGAAAGGGTTTGGCCCACAAGCTGGTGGCTGCCGGACGTCTGGATCGAATCGTTGATGAGGCCGAAGTGTTGAATGCCGTTGAGCATCCACCCACCAACACGCGAGCCTTTTTCCGGGGGGAGTGCATGCGCCGATACCCAGAGGCCGTGGCGGCAGCCTCGTGGGACTCGGTGGTTTTCGATCTAGATGGTCACGAATCTCTTCTCCGGGTGCCCACTTTGGAACCCACCAGAGGCACCAAGGAGCACGTAGGGGATCTCTTGGATTCCTGCTCCAGTGCCGAAGCCCTCGTTGCAGCCCTCATGGCGGAGTGATGCGCCATGTCTGACGTATCGGGCTAATCTAGGCACATGCCTAGCCAGGAGAAAGCCGACGCGCGCGCCCGCACAACTGCACAGGAATCTGACGAAGAGGTGATCGCTAGCAAAGCTGACACCTCCAGTACAGCTCCCTCTGAGGTAGACGCTGATGTTGATGCAATTTTGGCGGAGATAGACGAGGTATTGGAAGTCAATGCCGAGGATTTCGTCAAATCCTTTATCCAAAAGGGCGGGCAATGATCCCTTCATCTTCAGGTGGCGTTGATCTAAACGTTGCTCTATCGGCTCCTCGGCATGCCTCTTTTTCGGATTTCCTGCTGCGGGTCAGCGGATCCATGGGAGTAGACATTCCACTCAATTCCATGACCCCCATGACTGACATTCTCCATGGAACCACAATTGTCGGACTTCAATGCGCAGGCGGCATGGTGATGGCTGGTGATCGCAGAGCCACCATGGGTAACTTCATTGCGCAGCGCGATATTGAGAAGGTTTTCGCTGCGGACGGTCACTCCGTAGTAGGAATCGCAGGTACTGCTGGTTTGGCCGTTGAACTAGTTCGTTTGTTTCAGGTGGAGCTGGAACATTACGAGAAGATCGAGGGTGTTCCACTATCACTTGACGGCAAAGCGAATCGACTCGCAACGATGTTGCGTGGGAACTTAGGCATGGCTATGCAAGGTCTCGCAGTGGTTCCGTTGTTTGGTGGCTATGACCTGGCCAAAGGCAAAGGTCGACTCTTCTCGTACGACGTCACTGGTGGGCGCTATGAGGAACACGACTTTTACGCGGTCGGCTCGGGAAGCACCTTTGCGCGCGGCTCGCTCAAGAAGCTCTTCTCGCGTGGCGCATCGGAGGCCGATGCGGTGCAGGCAGCACTTGAGTCTTTGTACGACGCTGCTGATGATGACAGCGCCACTGGCGGTCCTGATCTGAATCGCAGGATCTTCCCGGTTGTGGCAGTGGCTCAAGCCGATGGGGTTCGCATCCTGCAAGAAAGTGAAGTTGAGGATCACGTTCGGCGTCTCGTTGAGCGCCGCAATATACGCCCCGATGGGCCCTTTGCACCTAATGAGGGCGGGAGCACCTCATGAGCATGCCCTTTTACGTTTCACCTGAACAGGTGATGAAGGACAAAGCAGATTTTGCTCGAAAAGGGATAGCTCGAGGTAGAAGTGTCGTCGTGATTCAATATGAGTCGGGCATACTTTTTGTTGCAGAGAACCCGTCGAGAGCCTTACATAAAATCAGCGAGATCTACGATCGAATCGGGTTTGCCGCTGTTGGCAAGTACAACGAATTTGAGAATTTGCGCGTTGCGGGTGTCCGGCTTGCAGATCTTCGCGGTTACGCGTACGACCGTACAGATGTCACCGGTAGGAGTTTGGCGAACGCCTATGCGCAAACCCTCGGAACTATTTTTACCGAGACCGCCAAGCCCTATGAAGTTGAGATTGTTGTCGCCGAATTGGGCGTAGATGAGGCCACCGATCAAATTTATCGGTTAACTTTTGACGGCTCAGTGGCAGATGAACACGGCTATGTGGCCATGGGAGGGTCCGCTGAAGCCATCGAAGGGGCCCTTTCTGAGGTCTGGAAGCCTGGACAAAGTGAGTTTGAGAGCCTTACTCAGGCCGTGCACGTCCTGTCACATCACGCGCTAGAAGAAGTGCGTGCCCTGTCAGGTCGCGACCTGGAGGTGGCGGTTTTGGACCGAAACCGGCCCAGGCGTACCTTCCGGCGACTGGAAACCGCTGACATCGATCGTGTTCTCGCAGGCTGAAAGTCGCTCGTCGGCTTAGAGTGAAGCGATGGACCGTCGGATATTCGGGATCGAGACCGAGTATGGAGTGACCTGCACTTTTAAAGGGCAGCGTCGATTGAGCCCTGATGAGGTGGCTCGCTACCTTTTTCGTCGTGTCGTGTCGTGGGGGAGAAGTAGCAATGTTTTCCTCAGGAACGGCTCCCGGCTCTATTTAGACGTCGGAAGTCACCCTGAATACGCAACAGCGGAGTGTGATGACATTCCCACACTCATTGCCCACGACCGAGCCGGTGAAAGAATCTTGGAGGGGCTTTGCGTCGATGCTGAGGAGCGGCTCGCTGAAGAAGGTATCCAGGGCGACGTGTACCTCTTCAAGAACAACACGGACTCTGCAGGTAACTCGTACGGTTGCCATGAAAACTTTCTGGTAGATCGAGCAGGAGATTTCAGCCGGCTAGCTGATGGCTTTATTCCCTTCTTGATCTCCCGCCAGATCTTGGTGGGTGCTGGCAAGGTTTTGCAAACTCCTCGGGGTGCGGTCTATTGCGTCTCGCAGCGGGCTGACCACATTTGGGAAGGCGTGTCGAGCGCAACCACTCGCTCCCGGCCCATCATCAATACTCGTGATGAGCCACATGCCGATGCAGATCTTTACCGCCGGCTGCATGTCATAGTTGGCGATAGCAACATGAGTGAGACAACCAACCTGCTCAAGGTGGGCTCGGCGGATTTGGTTTTGCGAATGCTCGAAGCAGGAGTCATACTCCGAGACCTCTCGCTGGAAAATCCCATCAGGGCCATCCGTGAAATCAGTCACGATGTAACAGGCTTAGTTCGAGTGAAGTTGGCGAATGGTCGTGAGCTCTCTGCACTAGAGATGCAAGCCGAATATTTTGAAAAGGCTAATGATTTTGCACAGCGTCGAGGCCTCTCAGAAGA
>JBIISH010000291.1:0-2646 GCA_044341115.1 Candidatus Nanopelagicales bacterium | reverse complement strand
ATTCTGCGCTTAGAAAATTGGTGGTTGTAATACACCTTCGCTACCTGAAAAACGGGAAGTTCATCAACTTCCAGATCCCCGGAGAAGTATTCGGGATCAGCGGCAGCACTGACCGCGGCCATCGTGATTTCGTGGGTGCGAATGTGATCGGGGTGCGGGTAGCCACCGTTCTCGTCGTATGTAGTGACCACCTGAGGACGAAATTCCCTGATGACCCGCACCAATGCTGGCGTTACTTCCGTCAGTGGGAGGTCGGCAAAGCAGCCCGGAGGGAGAGGCGGCTTCGGATCACCTTCCGGGTATCCAGAGTCCTCAAACCCAAGCCACACATGTTGCACACCCAAAATCTCGGCTGCGGCCGCCATCTCGCGTCTGCGCACCTCGGCCAAACCATGATCGTCCACCGCCACCTGAGCAGCAGGGTTCAACACATCACCGCGCTCACCACCCGTGCAACTGACAACCATGACCTCAACGCCCTCGGCCACATACTTGGCTGTGGCCGCCGCGCCCTTACTTGATTCATCGTCAGGATGGGCGTGGACGGCTAGCAATCGCAGAGTCTTCGTCACGCCAGCTAGTCTCCCATCTATGCCCAGTCCGTACCGCAGGGACCAACTCAGCCCAGAGATGCAGGCTCGCTATGGCATGGATCGAAAGCCCAAAGCAGCACTTTTTTTCGGGGCAATCGTTGTGGTGGGATTCGTCATCATTCTGGTCTGGATCACTGTCGGTATGGGAAGCCAAGGTGTCCAATACCGGCTGCTCGCATGGGAAACTAAAGCTCCAGACCGGGTCGACGTGATCTTCGAGGTTCGAAATGAGACCGACGCCGATGTCTTGTGCATCATTCGCGCACAGGATGAACGCCGAGTTGACTTGGGTTATGCGGAGGTCATAATTCCCGGCGGCCAAGAGTACGTCTCCATGACGTACCGACTGCGGACCCTTGCACCAGCGTTCACTGCCGAATTGTTGGGTTGCTCTGCCGGGGAACGACCACGGGTGCCCGGGCCGCAGTTCCCACCTGGGGTAGCACCCCCACTTCAGCCCCACTCGCCGTCCGGGTAACACGCACTTTGTGGGATGGGCCTACCCTTCATTGTTATGACTGAAGTGACGTGGCTCACGCAAGAGGCGTTTGATCGACTCCAAGCGGAGCAGGCTGATCGCGAGGGCCCGCGACGCGTGGAAATCACCAAGCGCATTGAGTCCGCGCGCGAAGAGGGCGACCTCAAGGAAAACGGCGGGTACCACGCCGCGAAAGAGGAGCAGGGCAAAAACGAAGCCCGCATTCGCCAACTTCGTCAGATCTTGGAGTCCGCGCAGATCGGTGTCCCCGATGCAGCGACGGATGAGGTTTCACACGGCAAAGTGGTGACCGTGCGCTTCCCGTCATTTGATGAGGAGGAGCGTTTCCTACTCGGCTCCCGCGAAGAAGCAGCTCATGTAACCGTTGAGGTTTACTCCCCAACGTCACCGCTCGGTGCTGCAGTGCTCGGAAAAAAAGTTGGCGACGAGGCCACCTACAAGTTGGTGAACGGCACTGACATGACTGTGCAGATTCTTAAGGTCGAGAAATACGGCGCCTGATCTCTATTTGCCAGCAGAACTGCGGTACTTGCGAACCGCGAGCGGTGCAAAGATCGCAATCAACACCACGCACGAGATGACCGTGTAGAGAATCGGGTTTTGCAAGGGCCAGTAATCCGGCTGGAAGCCCGTCGGATTGCCGAATAGTTCACGGGTAGCGAGCACCAGACTCGAAATTGGGTTGAATGCAGCAAACGCTTGTAACCATGACGGCAGCGCAGTGATCGGTACGAAAGCATTCGATAAGAACGTCAATGGGAACAGCCAGATCAGGCCAGCGGTGTTCGCGGTTTCGGTATTGGGAACCGACAGACCGATCCACGCGCCGATCCAGGCAACGGTGTAAGCGAAGAGCAACAACAAGAGGTACGCGAGGATTGCATTAGGGATGCCGTCACTGATGCGCCAGCCCACGATGTATCCGGTGATGCTCAACACCGTGAGGACAAGGATCTGACGGAGTGCATCAGCCAAAGTGCGGCCCAGGAGCACTGCAGGTGGCGACATTGGTAGTGCCCGGAAGCGATCGATAAGTCCCTTTTGCATATCCTCGGCAAGTCCAACGGTGCTCGCAGCTGCAGCGAATGCCACCGTTTGACCAAAGATGCCCGGCATCAAATAGTTTCGATATGCATTGGCGTCAGGTGCCGCTCCACCTTCTGCACCAGGGATCGGGATTGCGCCGCCGAACACATAGGCGAACAGCAGCACAAATATGACCGGCTGCACGAGTGAGAAGAAGAGCGCCTCAGGAATCCGGAACGATTGAATGATGTTGCGTCGGGCAACGACCAAACCGTCGTGAACCGTCCATCCCCAGATCGGCCTGGACATTTGCACGGGAGCACTCATCGCCGGCCTCCTCGTCGTCGACCGGTCACGGGCGCATTGGGATCTGCCTTCTCTTCTTCAGCCGCATGACCGGTAAGGCTCAAAAACACATCATCAAGAGTGGGCCGGCGCAACGCAATATCGGCGACCGGGATTCCACGTGCATCAAGTGCTCGCACCGCATCGACCAGCACAGTGGACCCACCGGTGACAGGTGCTGAA
>JBIISH010000045.1:0-9622 GCA_044341115.1 Candidatus Nanopelagicales bacterium | reverse complement strand
GGTGTGCACTGCGGAGTCAGGAAAACTGCGCTACGTGGCCATCCGAGGGGCCTCGGTAACCATCCGTAACTTCGCACCCGGTGAATACCAGTGCTTGACGCGCATCAAGACGGTGGCCGGTGTTGCCTCCTCAGCAAGTGTCCCGCTCGATATCCCCACGATCTGAGCAAGGTCACCGATTCGAGCCTCAATTGGCGGTTCCGGGCTTCCTTCTGCACGGTTTCACCGGAATTTGAGGCTCCAACCTCACCCCCCGCTTTGACCTACCGCGCACTAACGTTGCACCGTGAGCAATCAACTCGTTCCCCGGATGATCGAACACTCCACGTCGATTTTCGCGGAGATGTCGAACCTTGCGATCCAGACCGAATCGATCAACCTCGGTCAGGGCTTCCCTGATACCGATGGACCGCAGGAGATGAAGGACACCGCAGAGCGCTGCATCCAAGAGGGTTTGGGGAACCAGTACCCGCCGCCCCATGGACTGCCCGCGCTGCGGCAGGCCATCGCGGCGCATCAAAATCGGTTTTACGGACTCACTATTGATCCAGTGACCGAGGTGGTCGTCACGACCGGGGCGTCTGAAGCTTTGCAGTCGGCGATTATGTCTCTCGTTGACATGGACGACGAAGTCATCGTGTTCGAGCCCTGGTTCGATGTGTATGCAGCAGCGATCTCGATGGCACGCGGTGTTCGAGTGGGCGTTCCGTTAGTCGGACCAGGCCTGCGCCCCGATCTTGATCGGCTTGCCGATGCGATCACCCCACGCACCCGGATGATCCTGCTCAACTCACCGCATAACCCGACCGGGATCGTGTTCACTCGCCCGGAATTGCAGGCGGTTGCCGATCTTGCGATCAAGCACGATCTGATCGTGCTGAGCGATGAGGCATACGAGCACCTGTGGTTCGACGCACACCAGCACATTCCGATCAGCACATTGCCCGGCATGTTCGAGCGCACCGTGACCGTTGGTTCCGGAGGCAAGACTTTTTCCTTCACCGGTTGGAAAGTCGGTTGGGCGAGTGGTCCGAGCCATTTGATCAGCGCGGTGCGCGTTGTCCGCCAGCACCTCAGCTACGTGTCCGGTGGCCCGTTCCAGTACGCAATGGCCGAGGGCCTCGCATTGCCTGATCAGTACTTCACCGAGTTTCGGATGGGGATGTCTGAGCGTCGCGACGTACTTTCTGCTGGACTGTCTGAGCTCGGGCTGCGCGTAATCCCTTCTCAGGGCACCTATTTCCTCACCACCGACGTGACCCCGCTCGGCTTCACTGACGGTCTGGAGTTCTGCCGTCAGATCCCCGAGCGGGCCCATGTAGTGGCGATTCCGCATCAAGCATTTTGCGACGATGACAGCATCGGTGCGCCGTACGTGCGCTGGGCGTTCTGTAAGCAAATCCCAGTTCTGGGTGAAGCGGTGCGCCGGCTGCAATCACTCGTGTGATGTGACCAACGTGAGGTCTTCGCCATCGGGCAAGGTCTCGATCCGCACGGTGTCTCCATCGCGCACTGTGCCCGAAAGAATTCCGACCGCGAGTTTGTCGCCGATCGCGGTCTGCACCAACCGGCGCAATGGACGAGCGCCGTAGATCGGGTCAAAGCCGCGATTGACCAACCAGGCCTTGGCATCTTCGCTGAGATCTAACGTGATTCGGCGATCTGCCAATCGGCCTTGCAGGGTCTCGATTTGGATGTCGGCGATCTTGGTCAGCTCAGCTCGATCCAACGGATTGAACATGACCATCGCATCGAGTCGGTTCAAGAACTCCGGCCGGAACTGCTGGCGCACCACGTCCATCACGAGTGCTTTACGCTCCTCGAACGGCATCGCAGTGTCGATCAAGAACTGTGATCCCATGTTCGAGGTGAGAATCAAGATCACGTTGCGGAAATCAACCGTGCGGCCTTGACCGTCGGTGAGGCGCCCGTCGTCGAGCACCTGCAACAAGATGTCAAAGACTTCCGGGTGCGCCTTCTCGACCTCATCGAGCAACACCACGGAGTACGGACGACGACGCACAGCCTCGGTGAGTTGACCGCCCTCTTCGTAACCCACATAGCCGGGGGGAGCACCGACCAAGCGAGCGACCGAGTGCTTCTCGGAGTACTCACTCATGTCGATACGGATCATCGCGCGCTCATCGTCGAACAGGAACTCCGCGAGAGTCTTGGCCAGTTCGGTCTTTCCCACTCCGGTAGGGCCGAGGAAAAGAAATGATCCGGTGGGCCGGTTCGGGTCGGAAATTCCGGCGCGCGCGCGGCGAACAGCATCGCTGACTTCACGCACTGCCTCGCGTTGACCGATCACGCGCTCGCCCAACACGTCTTCCATGCGCAGCAACTTGGCGGTTTCGCCTTCGAGCAAGCGGCCGGCGGGGATTCCCGTCCAACTCGCCACCACATCAGCGATGTCGTCGGCGGTGACTTCTTCTTTCACCATCGACGTTTCACGGGCGTTGTTGTCCGCGGTCTCGCGGGCCAGTTCCTCTTCGAAGGTGGGGATCTCGGCGTAGAGAATGCGCGAGGCCTGCTCGAAATCACCGGCGCGTTGCGCGCGATCGGCGGTGGCCCGCAGATCATCAATCAACACCTTGATTTCACCGATCCGGTCCAGACCTTTTTTCTCGGACTCCCAGCGCGTGCGCAGACCACGTAGTTCTTCGTCTTTATCCGCGATTTCCTGACGAATTTTTTCAAGGCGCAATTTCGACGCATCGTCTTTTTCTTTGGCGACCGCGAGCTCTTCCATGCGCAGTCGATCAACCTGGCGTTGCAACACGTCGATCTCTACGGGTGAGGAGTCGATCTCCATGCGTAACCGGCTGGCCGACTCATCCATGAGGTCGATTGCCTTATCGGGAAGAAAACGAGAAGTGATGTAACGATCAGAGAGCGTGGCCGCAGCAACGAGTGCAGCATCGGAGATCACCACTTTGTGGTGGGCTTCGTATTTCTCTTTGATTCCGCGCAGGATCGCGATGGTGTCTTCAACCGATGGTTGATTTACCAGCACCTGCTGAAAGCGGCGCTCGAGTGCTGGATCCTTTTCGATGTATTCGCGGTACTCATCCAGAGTCGTGGCACCGATCATGCGCAGCTCACCGCGAGCAAGCATCGGCTTGAGCATATTTCCGGCATCCATGGCCGAATCACCGCCGGCACCTGCGCCCACCACGGTGTGCAGCTCGTCGATGAACGTGATGATCTGTCCGTCGCTGTTTTTGATCTCGTCGAGCACGGCCTTGAGCCGTTCCTCGAACTCACCCCGGTACTTCGCGCCAGCAACCATCGCAGAAAGGTCAAGTGAAATAAGGGTTTTGCCCGCGAGTGAGGTGGGCACGTCGCCCTCGACGATACGCCGGGCCAGGCCTTCAACAACGGCGGTCTTACCCACACCTGGCTCACCAATGAGCACCGGGTTGTTCTTTGTGCGTCGAGAGAGAACCTGCATGGTGCGTCGTACTTCATCGTCACGGCCAATGACCGGATCGATCTTGCCTTCGCGCGCCCGCGCAGTCAGGTCAACCCCGTACTTCTCCAACGCTTGGAAAGAACCCTCTGGGTCTTGAGTAGTCACGCGCGCCGTCCCCCTCACTTTTTGTAGTGCTTCGATCAGTGCTTCTGGTGTTGCTCCGGCGGCGGCGAGCCGATCACTCACTCCGGTGCCACCTGCCTGCGCTAAACCTATGAGCAGGTGCTCGGTACTGACGTATTCATCCCCACGTTCCTTTGCCAATTCTTGGGCGACGTTCAACACTTTGTACGACGCTTGGCTTAGCGATGGTGCAGCGACCGAGGAACCTTGGGCGGAAGGCAAAGCCTCCATCGCCTGCCGCACGGATGCGGTCATTGATCGAACATCAACGCCTACGTTCTCCAGCAGCGCAGTGGCAATGCCCTCGCCCTGCTGCAGCAGTGAATCAAGGATGTGTAGGGGTTCCACCTGGGGATTGCCATTAGCTGCGGCAATGCGAACGGATGCGCCCAGGGCGTCTTGTGCTTTGGTGGTGAATTGAATATCCATGCTTATCTTCCTTGCCTTTTAACGTTTGTTCCAGAGCACAAGTGCGCGCGAGGCGGACTCGGAGCGGAACTGCTCGAGCCGGCTGCGCAACTCCTCAACCTCTGCTTGCAAAATCAATACCCGACGGATTCCTTCAAGGCTCAAGCCTTCTGCCGAGAGCTGTGCGATCTCTCGTAGCCGAGCAATGTCGCGGCCACTGTAAAGACGGTTGCGACCGCTGACCCGGCGCGGGACCACCATGCCCAGCCGGTCGTACTGCCGGAGGGTTTGTGGGTGTAATCCTGCTAATTCGGCCGCGACGGATATTGCGTAGACCGGGGTATCTGATGCAACGCTGAAGGACTGATCGGGGCTGCTCATCATGAACCCTCGGTGCTCGCCGGTGCCTTGACGCCAGCCATTGAGTAGAGGTCCTTGCGGGGATCGTGATCGTTGGTGTGATCCGCGTATGTCTTGAGCGCCTCGCGGGCCTCCGCCGAAAGGTTCTGTGGCACAGCGACCTGCATCGTGGCGAGCAGATCACCGAACGCGCCGTCCTTGCCGCGAATCCCCTTGCCGCGCACGCGGAAGGTGCGTCCGTTGGTGGTGCCAGCAGGGATCTTCACTTTGACCGTTCCACCTCGTGGAACCGGAACCACGATGTCTGCGCCCAGTGCTGCCTCAGTGAAGGAGATTGGCACATCGACCGTGATGTTGTTGGCTTTGCGGCCAAATACCGGATCGCCCGAGACTTTGACGCGGACAAAGAGATCACCAGCTGGGCCGCCTGCTTCACCCGGACCACCTTTGCCCTTGAGACGGATACGAGCACCGTCTTTCACCCCTGCCGGGATGCGTGCTTGCACTGTGCGGGTGCTCAAGCCTCGACCTGAACCGCGGCAGTTGGTGCACGCCTCATCGACATACAAACCGCGGCCCGCACACGTAGGGCACGGCTCCGCGAAAGCAAAGCCACCCGCGTTGCGAGCTACCTGACCATTGCCATCACATGTGGGGCACATGCGCGGCACGGTCCCGGCTTTTGCACCGGTGCCATGGCAGGTGGAACAAGGCGCATCACTGGACAGCCGCAACGGAACGGTTGCACCGTCGAGTGAATCATCAAAAGATAAAGTCAGATCGCTCTCGAGATCCTGACCGCGCCGAGGCTGCCGGGCACGCCCGCCGCCACCGGCTCCGCGATTGAACAGTCCGCCGAGGAACTCACCGAAGCCGCCCGAGTCATCGCCGAAAAGATCTTCGACGTTGTACTGCGGGGCACCACGACCACCTCGGCCACCACCGCCGCCGCCAAAGCCGCCACGGCCAAAACCACCCGAGCCATACATGGCCCGTGCTTCGTCGTACTCCTTGCGTTTGTCTGCATCGGAGAGTACGTCGTAGGCCTCGGAAACAGACTTGAACTTCTCTTCGGCTTTGGCATTGCCAGGGTTCTTATCCGGATGCAGCTCTCGCGCGAGTTTGCGGTACTTCTTCTTCAACTCATCGGCGGACACATCTTTAGACACACCCAGTTCGGCGTAGAAATCTTTTTCCAGCCAGTCTTTATTCATTCCTCACACAACTTCTCAGCGTGATGACGCACGCGCTAGTCGGTACCCGCCACCGCAACACGTGCGGGGCGAAGCACTCGGCCGGCGAACCGGTATCCAGGCTGGTAGACGCTCATAACGGTGGGGGTTTCGATGCCATCGACGGCCTCGCTGGTCAGAGCCTCGTGCACCATCGGATCAAAATCTTCACCCGCAGTGCCGAAACGCTCCAGGCCGATTTTGGTCGTGGTGGCTTCGAGTGCTTCACCTACTGACTTGAATGCACCATCAAGTTCACCGTGTTCGCGCGCGCGCTCGATGTCATCGAGCATCGGCAGCAATTCAGCGATGACGCCGGCAACTGCCATATCGCGAACCAATTCACGGTCGCGATCTACGCGCTTGCGGTAGTTGGCGTACTCGGCATGCACCCGTTGCAAGTCAGATGTGAGTTCACTGACCTTGGCTTCAACCTCAGTTATTTCACCTTCGAGTTCGGCCTCAACTGCGGAGTTGAGGCCGTCCGACGGAATATCCGCCGGACGGGCCTCACCGGGACGCACTTCATAGGTGTCTGGGTCGATGCGACGACGGTCGGTTACCCGCACGCCCTCTTCATTCGGCTCCTGATCACTCACTTGGACTCTTCCTCGTCGACGATCTCCGCGTCGATGACATCGTCTTCAGCTGCATCGGCGGCCTCGTCGGCAGCACCGGCTGCGCCGGCGGTGCCATCCTCTTGGGCCATCGTGTACATCGCGGCACCGAGAGTCTGGCTCGCCTGCGCGACCTTGTCCGTTGCCGTGCGCATTGCGCTGAGGTCGTTGTCTTCGATTGCCTTCTTCAACTCAGCAAGGGGCTCGTCGACATTTGCTTTTGCGTCGGCGGGAACCTTGTCTGCGTTATCGGCCAGGAACTTCTCGGTCTGGTAGACGAGAGCCTCGGCGTTGTTGCGCACATCTGCTTCTTCGCGACGCTGCTTATCTTCATCAGCGTGCGCCTCTGCTTCGCGCATCATCCGATCGATCTCTTCCTTGGACAGTGAAGATCCACCTGAAATCGTCATCGACTGCTCTTTGCCCGTGGCCATGTCTTTTGCGGACACGTGCACGATGCCGTTCGCGTCGATATCGAAGGTCACCTCGATCTGCGGGACTCCACGCGGTGCCGGCGGCAAACCAGTGAGCTCGAACGTGCCGAGCTTCTTGTTGTATGCGGCCATTTCACGCTCGCCTTGGTAGACGGCGATCTGCACGGACGGCTGATTGTCATCGGCCGTGGTGAAGGTCTCGGAGCGCTTGGTGGGGATGGTGGTGTTGCGCTCGATGAGCTTGGTCATCACGCCGCCCTTGGTTTCGATGCCGAGGGAGAGTGGGGTTACGTCAAGGAGCAGAACGTCTTTGACCTCGCCCTTGAGCACGCCTGCTTGGAGTGCGGCACCAATTGCCACAACCTCATCGGGGTTGACGCTCTTGTTGGCTTCCTTGCCGGTCTCAGACTTCACAAGCTCTGCAACAGCAGGCATGCGGGTCGATCCACCAACGAGCACAACCTGATCGATCTTCGAGATGTCGATGCCGGCATCTTTCAAGACCGCCTTGAACGGGGCCTTGGTGCGATCGAGCAGATCAGAGGTCATGGATTCGAACTGAGCGCGGCTCAGGGACTCTTCCAAGTGGAGCGGGCCATCAGCGCTTGCGGTGATGTAGGGCAAGTTGATCGAGGTCTGCGTGGAACTGGACAGTTCGATCTTTGCCTTCTCCGCTGCTTCGCGCAGACGCTGCATTGCCATCTTGTCTTTGGACAGGTCAACGCCGTGTGCGTTCTTGAACGAGGTAACCATCCAGTCAACAACTGCGTTGTCCCAGTCGTCGCCACCGAGGTTGTTATCGCCGCTGGTTGCCTTCACTTCAACAACGCCGTCGCCGATCTCAAGGAGTGACACGTCGAAGGTGCCGCCACCGAGGTCGAAGACCAGAATCGTCTGCTCCTGATCTCCCTTATCCAGGCCGTATGCAAGAGCTGCCGACGTGGGCTCGTTGATGATGCGCAGCACGTTGAGGCCGGCGATCTCGCCAGCTTCTTTCGTGGCCTGGCGCTGGGCGTCGGAGAAGTATGCGGGGACGGTGATGACTGCATCGGTAACGCTCTCGCCGAGGTAGGCCTCTGCGTCGCGCTTGAGCTTCATCAGCGTGCGAGCGCTGATCTCCTGGGAGGTGTATTTCTTATCGTCAATGTCGGTGGTCCAGTTGGTGCCCATGTGGCGCTTGACGGACCGAATGGTGCGGTCAACGTTCGTGACTGCCTGGCGCTTGGCGACCTCGCCCACGAGCACCTCGCCGTTCTTGGCGAATGCGACGACGGACGGGGTGGTACGCGAGCCTTCCGCGTTTGCGATGACGACGGGTTCGCCGCCTTCAAGAACCGAGACGACCGAGTTAGTCGTGCCCAGATCGATACCCACTGCTCGGGCCATGGTGGTGGTACTCCTTCTTATCTATGGTGCCGGCGTCCGTGTGGATCGCCGAATGGTCTGGCATCTAGTGTGCCACAGACTCAAGGTCTTTGCCAAATCGAGCGCATGTTAATTGAGTCATACCGACTCATAGTAACAATTGACCGGTGCAGGATCCGCCCATCCCCCTCCCCTCCCCCTCCCCTCCCCCTGGCGATTTCGCCCGTTTCCCGGGTCAATTCACCAAAATGGGGGTCGATTTCCTCTCATTTTGGCGATTTCGCCCGGTCAGATCCTGGGGAGCGAGCGCGGAATTGATCAGCTGATGGTCAACGCAGGGCTAGACCCGTTGCTGCTTCAAACAGACACAATGCGCCCAAACGCACAGTGCGCCCGTCGGCTGCATCAGCGCCCGCGTCGATCTCGGTGATATCCAACGAACCTACGTGGGGATCACGGCCGGCCAGATGCGCGAACTGGCGCAGCTCATCTGCACTTATGCCACCCGGCGCAGCCGCGGGGCAGCCCGGAACTTCAGCCCGATCGCACACATCCACATCAAGATCCACGTGCACCTAACCGCCTGCACCACCAGCGCTGCGCCGCACCGATGTTGGTCATCTGGCCCCTGGTATGCGGGCAGATTTTGTAACCCTGAACGCTCCCGACACAATTCACTTGGCCTACCGTCCAGGCGTGGATCTCATCGATCAGGTCTGGCGGGCCGGAACACCCATCAGGAAGGCGGCCTAGCGTGAGTGCTCAGCAGCACGCGGATTCTGATCGCGTAGTGGTGATCGGCACGCACGGCATGACGATCGAGGAAGTGATCGCAGTTGCTCGCCACGGCGCCTCCGTGAAGATCAGCGACGATTCACTGACCGAGATGGCCCGCACCCGCGCCCAGATCGATGCACTCGCTGCCTCCCCGGAGCCGGTCTACGGCATCTCCACCGGCTTTGGCGCCCTCGCGAATCGTCACATCGCCCAGGAAGATCGCCGGCAACTCCAGCGCTCACTGATCCGTTCGCACGCGGCGGGCATGGGCCCGGAAGTTGAGACTGAAGTTGTCCGAGCACTGATGTTGTTGCGCTTGAAGACTCTGGCGAGTGGTCGAACGGGCATTCGCCCCGTAGTTGCGCAAACAATGGCGGACCTGCTCAACGCCGGGATCACGCCCGTGGTTCACGAGTTCGGTTCACTCGGCTGCAGTGGCGACCTCGCACCACTGTCGCATTGCGCACTCGTACTGATGGGTGAAGGCCGAGCAAGAAACAAGGATGGCGTAGAACAAGCAGTTCCCGTACTCCTCATGGCTGCTGGGATCGAACCGGTGGAACTGCAGGAGAAAGAGGGCCTCGCGCTCATCAACGGCACAGACGGCATGTTGGGCATGCTCATCATGTCAATCGCCGATCTTGAGCATCTGTGCGACGTCGCCGATCTGACCGCATCGATGAGCATTGAAGGATTGTTGGGAACCGATCAAGTTTTCCGCCCGGAGCTGCACGAACCGTTGCGCCCGCATCCGGGTCAAACCCGCAGCGCAGCGCATATGTACTCACTGCTCAACGGTTCAGAAATCGTCGCCTCGCATAAGGAGAACGA
>JBIISH010000290.1:0-2651 GCA_044341115.1 Candidatus Nanopelagicales bacterium | reverse complement strand
AATCGGCAGCGGGCATCCATGGGTTTGGTCGTCTCGTCGTTCTTTGGTGGTATCAACGCACGCATTGACGCCGCCACCCGAGCTGAGGACGACGATCTAGATATTGAGGTGTTAGCCGAGAGCGAGCCCAGCACCCAACGCGAGGCCGTAGACCAAGAGCACCAAGCCGGTTCCCTTGAGAACGATGATCAGAGCGGGACCAACCGCACCTGATGTGATGGCGCGCACCGGGCCACCGGCCAGCGGTGCACTGATGAGAGCCAGCAGTGCCCACGGGGTCTGGGTAAATGCCAAAGCAACCGCAACAACCACTGCCACAACAAGCAGCGCCAGGTAGAGCGAGCGGGTGCGCGCATCGCCCAAGCGCACAGCCACAGTCTTTTTTCCGTGTTGCGTGTCGGTAGGAATGTCACGCAAATTGTTCGACACCAAGATTGCACACGCGAGTGCACCGACACCAACCGCTGCGATGATGCTGTTCGTGGTGATGGTGAGTGACTGCACGTAGAACGTGCCCACCACTGGAACGATGCCGAAAAAGATGAAGACGAAAACTTCACCAAGTCCGGAATACCCGTAGGGCCTCGGCCCACCGGTGTAAAGCCACGCTGCGGCAATGGAGGCGATACCAACAAAGAGAAGCCACCAACGCTCGGTGAGGATCACCAATGACACACCGGCAAAGGCAGCAACTGCAAACCACAAGAACGCCGCGCGCTTGACCGCAACTGGACTGGCTAAGCCCTGACCAACCAGCCGAACTGGTCCCACCCGCTTTTCATCGGTGCCACGGATGCCGTCGCTGTAATCGTTCGCGTAGTTCACACCGACCTGAAGTGCGATCGCAACGAGAAGGGCAAGGAGTGCGCGCGCGGGTAGAAACGCGTTGGCACCGATTGCTAATCCGGTTCCCACCGCAACGGGTGCAATTGCTGCTGGCAGAGTGCGGGGTCGCGCTCCCGCTATCCACTCACTGGTTCGGGCCACCGAGTAACTCCTCCTGAGCGCGCTGCACGAGCGCGATGCGATCAATTTTGCCGTTGGGCAAGTACGGCAACCTATCTAGGACAACCACGCGGCGCGGAGTGGCTGCCCGACCGAGGCGGTCTGCTACTCGGGTCTGCAGGGCCGCATGATCAACGTCGCCGGCACTGTGCACCACAAAGGCAACCAGTTCGGGCTCTGTGTGATCACCGCCAGCATTGCCAGCACTGACAACGGCGGCTGCCTCTACATGTGGTTGATCGGCGAGCACCGACTCCACGGCGGAGACTGAGACGTTGACTCCAGAAATGATCACGACGTCGTCGATCCTGCCGATGATCGAGACAGTGGTCTCACCAAGTGCCGTGCGTAGGTGTCCGAGGTCGCTGGTGCGAAATGCGCCATCGACGAAGAATTCGGCGCTCGTTTCGGGATCGTCGCGGTACCTGCGCGCAATTGTTGGTCCGGATAAGACAACGCGGCCGGCTCCGGTTGAATCCGGATCAAGAATGTCAACGCCCACCCCCGGCAGTGGCACCCCGTCAATGACGCACCCGCCAGATGACTCAGTCATGCCGTAGGTGGTGCTCACCGAGATACCAAGATCTCGGCAGGTCTGGGCGAGTGATCGGCGCAGTGGTGCACCACCGATCAAAACCCGGGTGCAGGCGCGCAGCGCTTCGGTGCCTCTCTCATCAGCAAGGAGTCGGGGCAATTGCGCGGGGACCAGTGAGGTGAAGACGGAGTTTTCTGCTCCATTCGCCGCGAACACTGCGTCGGCGAAACCATCAGCGGTAAATGGCCCGGCGCCGCCGAGTGCGCTGATTGCAACCGGGCTCACCCCTGACTGCAGCGCCCGCACCAGAACGTTAAAGCCACCGGCAGAGGTCAAGGGAATGGCCGCTACCCAGCAGGGCCGCAAGCCTTCATGAATGGCCGGGGCTGCATAGGTCAGTGCGGCTGCGGTGAGCTCAACCCCGCGCGGATTTCCCGTTGAACCAGATGTGGCCAAGACCACTGCAATCTCTGAATCAACTTCTGGTGTTGACCCCATAACGGCGCGCACCACACTCGATACGTAGTTATCAGAAACCGTGGGGCCGGCAGTGGGAACCGGAGCAATGGCCGGGCCCGTGCCATCGAGGGCGCGCTGGGCCGCTTCGATCAGCAACTCAAGTCCGCGGGGGCCCGGGGGTACCGGCACGCGCACCAGAGGCCGGTCGCCATTGGGCGCCTGCGCGTTGGTTCCCATTCGCACCTGACTCATCGTGCCGAGCGTAGGTGCTGGCGATAGCGTTCGGTTCATGGATACCCGCACCAAGTACGTCCTTCCCCCCGTAGTCGCCGAGGACTCACCGGCTTTCACCGATCCGGCGCACTCCTCGATCACACCTGGCGCGGTCTGGGAACAGGTGGGGGATTTCACCGACATCCGCTATGAGGTGTCGACCGGCGACGATGAAGGCATCGCCAAGATCACCATTAACCGGCCGCAGAAACGCAACGCTTTCCGGCCACAGACTTTGTTCGAACTTCAAGATGCCTTCAATCGGGCGCGCGACGACGATTCGGTGGGCGTCATCATCTTGACCGGCCAAGGCGACTGGGCTTTTTGCTCAGGCGGTGATCAGGTTATTCGCGGTAATGATGGTTACATCGGCGACGAT
>JBIISH010000289.1:0-2657 GCA_044341115.1 Candidatus Nanopelagicales bacterium | reverse complement strand
ATTGATAGCCCTCCGCGGCTGCCCACAGATCGAGCGGATCGCGCGCAGCACCAAGGGTTGGGGTTCGGTTCCACACTGGGTCCGGAGCCCGCCACGGCACATCGAATGCAACAACGGAAAGCGGATACTGCAACCAGCCGCTGAGCAGGTAATCACGGGCTGATTGAAGTGCTCCGAGAGCAATTGCAAGCAGTCCCACTGCGAACAGTGCCGCCTTCGGAACAGGTGCTGTGATCGTTGAGCTCTTTTTGTAGTGCCACCAGGTTGCGATAAGAACTGCTAGCGCAGCGAGCAGGAAAACGGCCATGAGAGGCCTCAGGCTCACGAGGAGGACGGCAACCACGAATGCAACCAGTCCATCGCGCAGAAGGTTGCGCCGGCTCCAGAGCGCATCGCAGAGGTAGGCCACCGCAACGATGGTCAACGCGAATACCGAGGAGTCAGTTGTGGGGCTGGTGACCCAGTAATCAGACAGCGCAACCATCGGGATCAAAATGACTGGGACCCCCACCATTAGCACTCGGGTTCCGATCGTGCGGCGCCCGCTAAGGATCCGTAACGTAAGGTCGGTCATCACGAGAACCAGAACAAGTCCATTTGCCAATCGAAATCCTTGCCCATCCCACGGCCCATTTCCGAGGAACGCAGCTGCCGGGAAGAGGCTGGCGTTATAGCCGAATGGGAAATAAAGGTTC
Organism: Candidatus Nanopelagicales bacterium; assembly: GCA_044341115.1. Lineage (GTDB taxonomy): Bacteria > Actinomycetota > Actinomycetes > S36-B12 > S36-B12 > CAIXFB01. Next base: position 1,962 of record JBIISH010000289.1, on the reverse strand, counting down.
GCTAAGCCGGGGATCGTCCCAAAATCTCCCGCGTACTTGATGGCACCCAAGTGGTAAAGCCCAGAGTCGTAATTGGTGACGGGCCCAAGGGCTGCGAATGCGAGATAGATCGTGGCCGCAGCCATCACGGCGAGCAGAGCCCATCCGATTGAAGTGGGTCGCGATATGAATTTGCGAGCGGTTGATCGGGCTCTTGTGCTGCGCCATCTGAGGTAAGCCACAGTAGAGGCGACTGCAATCGTGAGGGCCATCGCCCATGCAGCAAGCGCGCCGCGCAACGGCGTCAACAAACTCGTGGCAAGGATCACCGCAATCGCGACCCCCAGGCCCCACCAGAGCGAGCGCCTCACTGTGTCGATCTGTGCAATGGGCGAACTTAAACTGGCCAGAGCAAGACCCAAAAGTGCGATCGCAACGATTGCAGTCGCCCAAGTGAGCAATGCGAGAAGAGCGCCAGTCATTACAGAGGCAGTGTCTCTCGGAAGTATCGAATAGTTTTATCCAAGCCTTCATTCAGGGGGATCTTTGGCTCCCAGCCAAGAATCGCTTTAGCTCGAGTGATGTCGGGTTGACGCCTGATTGGATCATCCTGCGGAAGTGGAAGGTACTCAATGCCCGATGCTGTTCCCGTTTGAACAATCACCATGTCGGCTAATTCAGCAATCGTGAATTCACCGGGGTTACCAAGGTTTATCGGGCCAGTCACTGAATCATCAGTCGCCATCATCGAGAGTATTCCTTCGATGAGATCGTCGATGTATTGGAATGACCTCGTCTGATTGCCTTCGCCGTACACAGTGAGTGGCTTTCCCGTGAGTGCACTCACAACAAAGTTTGACACCACGCGACCATCGTGCGGGTGCATACGCGGCCCGTAGGTGTTGAAAAGGCGCACTACTTTGATCTTCAAATTGTGCTGGCGGTGATAGTCAAAAAACAGAGTCTCAGCAGCCCGCTTGCCTTCGTCGTAGCAGGCACGCGGGCCAATCGGGTTGACGTTGCCCCAGTACTCCTCTGACTGTGGGTGCACTGCCGGATCGCCATACACCTCCGAGGTAGAGGTAGTGAGGATTTTCGCCCCCGTGCGCTTAGCTAGACCAAGCATGTTGATCGATCCATGTACTGCTGTCTTTGTAGTTTGAACTGGATCACGCTGGTAATGAATCGGGCTGGCCGGGCACGCAAGGTGGTAGATCTCATCGACCTCCACGTAGAGCGGGAAGGTAACGTCGTGCCGCAGTACCTCAAAGCGCGGGTTATCAAGCAGATGAGCGATGTTGTCTTTGGTCGATGAGTAGTAGTTATCAACGCACAGAACGTCGTATCCATCGTTAAGCAACCGCTCGCACAGGTGTGATCCGATGAAGCCTGCACCGCCGGTCACCAAAGCCCGGCCCTTATTGATCGTCATGGATTCCTCCCTAGGCGCTGCTTACGGTAGCGATCAAACTGCTCAAGCATGCCCCGCCACGTGGCACGGAAGTGATACTTGCGGGTCCAAGCATCGGCTCTCGCGTCCAATTCCACAGGGACTTCGGCTAAAGGCATCGATATCGGGATGATCGGCTGAAGCTCGTTACGGTCCTCGACCGTGTGGGTAGCAGTTTCACCAAACCCGATGTTCTCGATGAGATTCACATTGCTGGTAGCAGTCAATTGGTGCGACACCATGGATGCGAACACGAGCTGTCCATCCCAGGTGTCCACTTCCTTTCGGGCCAAAATTTCAAAGGTGCTCGCCCAATAGACACTTGCCGGCACCGAGCGCCCAGCCCGTGCCCACAGGCGCTTTGCTGGAAGTTGTTTGCGCCAGCCCGCGATATCAAGGTTGTGTTGAGCCCACGAGCTCTTCCAGGTGGCCCAACCCCAGATATGTGGAACCTGACTGAACCGGTAAGGAAGCTCTGGATGGGTCTGCGCCTCCGCTGGAACAAAATTGCATCCCGAGATGGCAAACACCCG
>JBIISH010000288.1:0-2666 GCA_044341115.1 Candidatus Nanopelagicales bacterium | reverse complement strand
GATTGCCACTGCGGTGGAGTCGTCCATGATTCGCGCAGAGCAGGAGGAGTTATTTCGCATGCGTGATGAGGAAGGTATTCCTGACGCGATCATGCGTCCGGTATTGCGCAAACTTGATTTGCGTGAACAGTCGATTCATAATCGACGCTCATGAGCGATTCGCCACTCCTCGATGCGTGGTTCCGTGCGCGCGCACTCGCCCGCCGGCCATTGCAGATTCCCGGGCACAAGAATCGTTATGTCAGTGCCGATTCCACCGCCCCAGGCGCTGAGGTCCTCACACCGCTCATCCGTGATGACCTGCCTCTGCAGGGTGGGGCTGATGACAATGCCTTCTCCGAGAAATTGCTTGTGCAGGCGGAGAAGTTGTGGGCCACAGCGTTGGGAGCCCGGCACGCGCGCTTTCTCGTGGGAGGTTCTTCGCAGGGGAACATCAGCGCATTGACCGCGGTAGCTAATCCGGGTGAGCGCGTTCTGGTGGATCGAACTTCGCACCGCTCCTTGCACTCAGCACTTGTGGTGAGCGGTGCCTCACCCACGTGGGTGCTACCGGAGATTCATCCGGAGTTTGGAATTCCCGTCGGCATGCCAGCCAGGCGAATCGAACAACAGTGCACTGACCACGTTGCGGTCTTCATCACCTCCCCTTCCTATGTGGGCACGCTGAGCGATGTTGCTGCCCTTGCGAAAGTCAGCCACGATCGAGACAGTGTTCTGATCATCGATCAGGCGTGGGGTGCACACCTGGACTTTTTGCCTGGTGGTGGTGCGATTGAGCGTGGAGCCGACATCGCGACCACGAGTGTGCACAAAACCCTGCTCGGATACTCACAGACCGCCGTGACAACTCTTGGCGGTAATCGCGTAAATGCTGCACGGCTGGATCGAGCAGTTGATGTGACCGCTACCACTTCTCCTTCTGCCACGCTGCTTGCATCCATTGAAGCGACCCGCGTTGTCATGGCAGGTGATGGTGGTCCTGCATTGGACCGCGCAGTCGAACTGACCGCCAGCATGCGAGCCACACTGGCAAAAATCACTGGCCTTGTCGTGTTGACCGAGGAAAATTCGGGATGCCAACTCGATCCACTCAAGGTCACGCTGTGGCTGCCGCGAGCCGGGATCGACGGTGTGGCACTAGGGGCGGCGCTGTGGGAATCCGGGCACGGTGTGGAGGCTGCTGATGCAGACACCCTCGTGATCACCATGTCTCTAGTCGATGAAGAAGCCTTCGTCACCGAGATCACCGACACGATCACCTCAGCAATAAGCGCATTGCGCGGGCCGAGCCGGGCGCCCACCCCGGCGGCAATGTGGCGGGTTGCACCCGTCGTGGCGATGACTCCGCGAGATGCCTTCTTCGCACCGCGCAGGCGAGTGCCCCTCGATGAGGCCGCAGGTCTGATCAGCGCCGAACAGTTCACCCCCTACCCGCCCGGAGTCCCTCTGATCGCCCCCGGCGAGCAGATCACCCAAGAAATCATCGAGGCGATTGCTATTGCGGGGCGGAGCACGCGGGTTGCGTACGCCAGCGACCCAGAACTGCGCACCGTCGAAGTTGTCGCGTCGTAATTCTTTGTGGTTTTCTGCATCCAAAACGGCATCTTGGGGAGAAGTAGGGGTAACGGATCTCCCAACAAGGGGTGATCCTCAAACCCTGGAGGTCCGATGAATGGATCACGTCTGAGTCGATCAAGTCGTCTCGCCCGGGCTGGTGCGGTCACCGCGGTAGCCCTTGTACTTCCCCTTGGCCTAGCTGCCGCTCCGGCATTTGCCGCTGAGGATGCAGTCGTGTCCGTTTTGCACGCAATTCCGGAAGGTTCCGGAGCAGATCTCGTCGACGTTTACGCCGGCGATGCCCTTCTCATCGATAACTTCACCCCGGGCTCACTCGAGACCGTGACCGTCCCCGCCGGCACCTATGATCTGGCCGTTTTTGCTGATGGTCAGTCACCTGCAGCGGACACCGCAGTGCTTGAGGCGCTCGGAGTAGAGGTCCCAGCCGGTGCAAACGCCACCGTGACTGCAAACCTTGACGCCGAAGGTGCCCCTGCACTCAACGTCTACGTCAACGACATCAGCATGGTTGAGGCTGGCAATGCCCGCCTGACAGTGCGCCACATTGCCGCAGCTCCTGCGGTGGACGTTCGCGCTGATGGCAACGCCATCATCGAGGGTCTGGTTAACCCAGACGAGGCCATCGTTGAGGTTCCTGCGGGCACCTACGCAGCCGACGTCGTTCTCGCTGGCACCGACACCGTGGTGCTCGGACCAGCTGACCTCGCTCTCGAAGAGGGCTCCAACACCATCGTCTACGCATGGGGTTCGGCTGAGGCCGGCAACCTTGCACTCGCCACTCAGGTAATCAGTGGCATGGACGGCGCACCCGGTGGCGTTGCTGCAGGCGGCGGTTCCACCGCAGCTTCCATCCTTCCCCTCTGGGCAGTTGGACTCATGGGCGTTGCTGCCCTCGGTCTGGCTGGCGGCGTGCTTCGGCTGAACACCTCCCGGTCGTAGTACGTCATGCGTAGACCCCGCCCGGCCATCATCGTGACGGCGCTCAGTGCACTTGTGCTGGTGAGCGTCCCGATCGGTGTGGCCGTGGCGGGGTCTGGCGCATCGCCAGCAAGCGTCGAATCTCTTGGATCTCGAGTGGAATCAACAAC
>JBIISH010000043.1:0-9687 GCA_044341115.1 Candidatus Nanopelagicales bacterium | reverse complement strand
TCCCTGCTCTACGCGATCCCGCACGTTCTCACGGCGCATTCACTCGAGCCATTGCGGCCGTGGAAAGCCGAACAACTCGCAGGCGGGTATCGGGTCTCATCGTGGGTTGAGCGCACCGCCTACGAATCCGCCCAGGCCATCATCGCGGTGAGCCACGGAATGAAGAACGACGTTCTTGAGTGTTACCCCACCATCGATCCGGGGCGCGTGCATGTGGTGCACAACGGAATCGACACGTCGATATACCGACCTGATCCCTCGCGCGCCGCCCTCACCGAATATGGCGTCCCGGCCGACCGGCCCTATGTACTTTTTGTCGGGCGCATAACTCGGCAGAAGGGTCTGGTGCATTTACTCAATGCTGCTCGGGGCTTTGATGACGACGTGGTTCTGGTGATGTGTGCATCATCCCCAGACACTCCTCAAATCGGTGCTGAAACCGCACTGGCCGTACGCAACCTCAAAGAGCAGCGCGGGGAAGAGAGCGTCGTGTGGATCCAGGAGCCGGTACCACGGCAGCAACTCATTGAGTTGTACACGCATGCCCTGGCTTTTGCCTGCCCGTCAATCTACGAGCCCCTAGGAATCGTGAATTTGGAGGCCATGGCGTGCGAAACGGCTGTCGTGGCCAGTGCTGTTGGCGGAATTCCAGAGGTCGTCGATAACGGCGTTACCGGGATACTGGTTCCCTACTCACCGGACGATGCCACGGCATTCGAAGAGGAATTTGCTGCTGCGGTCAACGCACTCGCCAGCGATCCTTCCCGGGCGCGCATTATGGGCAGCGAAGGGCGGCGTCGGGCTGTTCGCGAGTTTGGCTGGGATGCGATAGCCGAACGCACCATTGCGGTGTATCGCGGCTCGCTCGTCTGATTTCGTCATGAGCGACCTCGTTGAACCACCCGTGGGCGTGAGCCTTGTGCGCCGAGCGCACCCGATGACGGGTTACGCGCTCTATCTGCTTGCCGCGTTCCTCTTCGCGCTCAACGGAACGGTGTCCAAATCGATCCTGCTGACCGGTATGGACCCGGCACGACTCTCGCAGCTCCGCGTCACGGGAGCATTCCTGATATTGCTCGCCTTCGTCGCAATCAATCGACCGCACACCCTGCGAATCCGCAAGGGTGAAGTGTGGATTCTTCTGACCTACGGAATCCTCGGCGTGGCCATGACGCAGTACCTCTACTTCGTCGCCATCCGCTATCTGCCCGTGAGCGTGGCACTGCTCATTGAGTTCACTGCACCGATCATGGTGGCTCTCTGGTTCAGATATGGCTTGAAGGAACCTACGAGGCAGCTCGTGTGGGCCGCCCTTGGACTTGCGATGCTCGGCCTGGCGCTCGTGGCCCAGGTGTGGCAGGGATTCACCCTTAATCTCATCGGTGTGCTGGCCGCTTTCGGCGCAGCAGTCGCGCTCTCGATCTACTACGTGCTGGGCGACAAACAGGTGCGCCCACCTGAACCCCGAGATCCTGTCTCGCTGACTATGTGGGGCTTCGGAGCCGCGTCGCTCTTCTGGTTCATCGCACAACCCTGGTGGGGTTTCCCATGGGAAACGTTGTCGGGAGTGTCCGAACCGCTCGGATCAGCGGGGATCACCCTCTCCATTCCCGCGTTGTCCGTGTGGATGATCGTGATGGGAACAGTGATCCCATTCTGGCTCGCTGTATCTGCCATGAAGCACATTCGCGCGTCGCAGGCTTCGACCATTGGGCTCACCGAGCCGCTGCTCGCCACGATCATCGCGTGGCTCGTATTAGGCGAGGTCCTCACTCCGATGCAGATCCTTGGTGGTGTGCTGATCCTCACTGGTGTGATCGTTGCCGAGCGTTCGCGCTAATTCACGGCGAAAAATCCCATGTCGTCGAGCACGTCTATTGCATGACGACCGCTAGCGCTGATGTGTTGCTCCATCGCGCGTTGGGCTGCAGCCGAGTCACGGCGCTGGAAAGCATCAATAATTTCTTGGTGTTGCTTATCCGCCTCGCGCAGCCATTCCTCGGGGAAATCAACGTACGGCATAGGCAATGAACGAGAAAGAAGTTTGAGCATGCCACTGATGCGCTGGCTCTGGGCCGCAACGTTGATCCGGCGATGGAACTCGTGGTTCAGCTGCTGCTGGGTCTCGAGATCCGCAGCTGCGTGCATGGATTCGTGGAGTTCGATGAGTTGGGCAAGCCCAGCAGCGTCCAAACGCGTTACTGCGCGGGCAGCTGCGAGTCCGGCCACCTGACCAAATAGTTGATAGTGATCGGCGATGTCTTCGCGTTCAAGCCGCTGCACGTAGGCGCCCCGCCTCGGGATACTTTCGATGAGACCCTCCTGATCGAGCGCGATCAACGCCTCGCGAACGGGCAGGCGACTTACACCGAGTTGCACAGCGATCGCATCCTGATCTATCCGGTCACCAGGGCGAAACCGGCCGGCGAGGATCTCCTGCCGAATGTGCTCGGCCACATCTTCTGCGAGATTGCGTCGACGAGGTACCGGGTTGCTGCTCTGGACGGCGCTCATTGGAGTTCGATCCACGTGGTCTTGATGTCGTAGAACTTGTCAAGGGCGTGCAGGCTCTTGTCGCGGCCAAACCCGGACTGCTTGACGCCACCGAATGGCACAGTCAGATCGCCCTCCTCGTAGCAGTTGACCCACACCACGCCAACTTTCATGCCGCGCGCGAATCTGTGCGCACGATTCAGATCGTTGGTCCAGACAGCCGATGCGAGCCCGTACTGAGTCCCGTTCGTGAGCGCAAGTGCCTCAGCCTCATCCCGGAACGTCGTCACAGCGAGTACCGGCCCAAACAGCTCCTGCTGCGCGAGCAACGACGATGGATCGACATTGTCGACAACGGTGGGTGGGTAGTACGAACCGCCGGTGTTCTCCATAACTGGTGCACCACCGGTGAGGATCTCGCCACTTTGCGCTGCGCCATTCACAACTTTGTCGTGGATTTGTTGCATATGTGGATGACTTACGACGCTGCCTAGCGGTGCATCTGCATCGAGCGGGTTTGCTGGCTGCATCTCTTGCGCGATGGAAAGGATCTTTGCCACAACTTCATCGTGAATGCTTTCGTGCACGAGTAAGCGTGAACCTGCGGTGCACATTTGACCGGCGTTGTAGAAGATCGACCATGCTGCGGTACTCGCCGCCTTGTCGATATCCGCATCAGGGAACACCACGTTCGCACTCTTGCCGCCAAGTTCAAGCCACACCCGCTTGAGGTTCGACGCTGCCGAGTACTCCATGAACCTGCGGCCCACTGCAGTGGAGCCGGTGAAGGTAAGAACATCAACATCGTTGTGCTCGCCCAATGCGCGGCCGGTGATGTGGCCAAGGCCGTTGACCACGTTCAGCACGCCATCGGGGATCCCCGCCTCCATGCCGAGTTGGCACAGCAGCAGGGCGGAGAGAGGTGATTGCTCAGCTGGCTTGAGCACCACAGAGCAGCCGGTGGCCAATGCAGGTGCGAGCTTCCATACGGCCATCGTGAGCGGGAAGTTCCAAGGTACAACCGCTGCCACAACACCTGCTGGCTCACGTTCGATGAGGGCAAGAGCGCTTGAGGCAACGTTCGGGATTTCGTCGAGGACTTTGTCAATTGCTTCGCCGAACCAACTGATGGTTTTGATAACCGCGCGCATGTCGACGTTGTACGCCTCGCGGGCCGGCTTACCCATCTCTAGCGCATGCAGGAGCGCAAGTTCATCACGGTGTTCTTCACACAACTGTGCCCAGCGGATGAGGATCGCTTTGCGATCAGCCGGGGCCATTCCGGACCAGCGCTTGTCTTCGAAAGCGCGGCGGGCAGCTTGGACCGCCCGGTCCACGTCACCGGCATCTGCAGCGTCGATCTCGGCGATAGGTGCACCGTCGATCGGGCTGGTCACCACCAAGTGGTCAGCACCGGCCTGGAAGCGACCGTCGATGAGCAGTCCCGTGGGGTAGGTAACCTGCTCGCGGAGGGCGTGCCAGTTCGTTGTGTGGGTGGTGGCGGTCACTTTTTACCTTCCGTTGGTATGTATCAAGTATCAATGATACAAATATCCTGTGCGCTTCATAGAGAATGACGAATATTCGGACCTTCGAGCAGGCGTTCGCCAGGTATGCGACTCCTACCCCGGAGAGTACTGGCGCGGGCTCGAGCCTGAGTCCTATCCGGCTGAGTTTGTGACCGCTCTCACCGAGGCCGGATTCCTCGCCGCTCTCATTCCCGAGGAGTACGACGGTGGCGGGGCGACCCTCACCGAGGCATCCATCATTTTGGAGGAAGTCTCGGCATCGGGAGGCAACCCAGCCGCCTGCCACGCGCAGATGTACGTGATGGGCACGCTGCTCCGCCATGGCAGCGCCGCGCAGAAGCAAGAGTTCCTCCCCCGAATCGCATCGGGCGAACTGCGGCTGCAGGCCTTCGGCGTCACCGAGCCCGGCGCAGGATCAGAAACCACACGGATTCGCACCAAAGCAGAACGCGTGCCTGAAGGCTGGCGAATCAACGGCCAAAAAATCTGGACTTCGCGTGCGCTCTATTCAGACCTCATGTTGCTGCTGGCACGCACTACTCCTTTTGAAGATTGCGCAAAGCCCTCGGATGGCCTCTCAACGTTCCTGATCGATATGCGCGAACTCAAAGGCCTCACCATCAAGCCGATCAAGACGATGATGAATCACAACACGACCGAAGTCTTTTTTGACGACGTGATCATCCCGGCAGATGCACTCGTAGGCGAGGAAGGCAAGGGCTTCCGATACATCCTCGATGGCATGAACGCTGAGCGAATCCTGATTGCTGCGGAGTGCATTGGTGATGGCCGCTTTCTTCTTGAGAAAGCTGCTGCGTATGCAAACGAACGCGTTGTTTTCGATCGGCCAATCGGTGCTAACCAAGGTGTGCAGTTCCCGCTCGCCCGCGCCTACATGCAACTTCGCGCCGCAGACTTAATGCGTTACGAAGCGGCGCGTAAATACGATGCAGGTGAAAACTGTGCGGCAGAGGCCAACATGGCTAAGTACCTTGCATCCGAGGCATCCTGGGCTGCTGCCAATGCGGCCTTGGACACGCACGGCGGGTTCGGCTTCGCTGTCGAATACGACATCGAGCGCAAATTCCGCGAGACCAGGCTCTACCAAGTTGCGCCCATTAACAACAACCTCGTGTTGGCCTACGTGGGGCAGCACGTGATGGGAATGCCAAAGTCGTACTAAGTGCGTCAGATCGGCAATCCGGTTCGATCTACACCGACGATGCGGGCACCGCAGAAGAACAGGAACACATCGCGGTCACCGTGACCACCGATGCCACTTCCCCGCCAGAAGCTCTGCACCGATCGCGGACTCAGATCGAACAGGCTCGTACCATTCACCTTTACCTCACCGAACTGCAGACGGCGGGCAACAGACATCGCGGCTTCAACGTCCGTTCCGAATACATAGGCCGCAAGTCCGTACGGTGAGCGATTCGCACTCTCCACGGCCGCGTCGACCGAGTCCATCCGATGGATGGACACGACTGGTCCGAACATCTCCTCGACCGCACACTCCGCAGCCACATCCGTAATCAGGCGTGGTGGCCAGAAGTTCCCCGTAGTCAAAGGCGCATCTCCCACAACCGTCACCCGCCCGCCATCGGCGACCAGTTCCGCGACCTGCGCGTCGAGCTGATCGCGGTGACTGGCGTAGGCCAGCGGACCCACCTGCGCCTGTGGATCATCGTGCGAACCGAGTGTGTACTCCGCCAGCGCGTCAGACAGGGCAGTGACGAGCCCATCGTGGAGGGCGTCGTCGACAAAGATTTTGCCCGGACCCTCGCACCACTGCCCATTGAGCTTCACCATCCCCGCAGCAAGGCTGGCCGCGGTGGCAGGCACATCGGCGTCCGGCAGCACGATCACCGGATTGTTGCCACCGAGTTCGAGCTGGAGTGCCTTGAAGTCTGCCGCCGCGACCGAGGCGATCGCACGACCGGTCGCGACCGATCCGGTGAACGAGATCGCCCGGATGCGCGGATCAGTGGTGATCATCTGGCCGACGCCCGCATCACCGTGCACCAACTGGAAGACGCCGGGTGGAAGGCCCGCCGACTCAATCGCGTCGGCGATGATGTTGCAGCCGAACGGCGACCGCTCTGGTGGCTTCAAGATCACCGGCGCACCAGCTGCCAGCGCGAATGCACACTTCTTCGCGGCCATCGCAGCCGCCGCATTCCAGGGAACGAGCACTGCGGTTGGACCCCACGGTGATCGATGGATCTCTACCTGCCGATCCGGATCGCCTACCTGCTCGACCAAGTCAAGCGAGCGCATCAGTTCTACGGCTTCCCGGAACACCCCGGCAGTCGCGCCGCCGAACAGGCTCGCGATGCCGATCACAACCCCTGAGCCCGTGGACTCCGCGACTCCGATGTCGGCACCTCGGCTCTCGAGTTCATCGGCGATCCGCAGCAGGTGCGCAGCGCGCTCCTCTACCGACAGGTCACGCCATGCGCCGCTCTCGTGCACGCGGGCAGCGGCAGCGATCGCCGCGGCGACGTCGGCGACATCACTCAATGCCGCATGCGCAATGAACGCACCCGTACTCGGGTCACACAGTTCGATGCCAAGCTCTCCACCTGGGGTTTTGCGAACACCGTCGATGAAGTCGCGCTGATGAAAGATGGTGCTGTCCGTAGACACGGGTATTCCTATCCCTCGAAGTCTCCCTGCGAAGACTGACGTCTGCTAGATGTTTTCGTAGTAGCGCTGGTGCTCCCACTCCGTGACCACATTCTCAAAGCACGACCACTCCCATAGCGCCGCGGCGGCGTACTGGTCCACGACCTCCTGCCCGAACTGTGAGTGGATGAAGGGGCTCGTCTTGAAGATTTCACCAGCGGCACCGAGATTGCGCGGAAGCGGAGCCGTCTGCTCCTGATATGCATCGCCTGTGCTCTGCGAACCCGGATCAATCTCGGAGTCGAGCCCATCGCGGATCGAGGCCAGGACGCCCGCGATCACGAGGTAGGGATTCACATCCGAACCGGGAACCCGCCACTCGATGCGCTTGGAACTGGGTGAGTCGCCCAGCACCCGACAAGACACCGTGCGGTTGTCCATTCCCCATGTTGCCCCGTGGCCGGCGAACTCACTGGAGTTGGTGCGGCGGTACGAGTTCACGGTAGGCGCGTACCAGGCCATCAGGTCTCCTGCGCGCGCGAGGATGCCGCCGATCGAGTGAAGCAGCGCGTCGCTGTTGTGGTGCGGCGCATCCTCGGACCACAAAGGGAATTCAGGCGACATGGAAGATGTTGCGTCGTCGTCGATCAGCGACACGTGCACGTGACACGAGGAGCCGACCTCCCCGGTGTTCGGCTTGGGCATGAAGGTAACGCTGAGCCCGGCCTGATGGGCTAGGTCCTTGAGCGCCAGCTTGAAGATTGCATGCCGGTCGGCCATATCGAGTGCATCCCCGTAGGTCAGGTTGATCTCCCACTGACCCAGACCCCACTCCCCCTGGCTCATTTCGACGTCGAGGCCGGACTCGTCGAGGCAGGTGCGCACCCGCTGGAAGAACGGCTCCCACTGGTTGACCTGGGCCACCGTGTAGTCGCTGTGGATCAGCGTCGACGGCGTGCGCGTGTCATAGCCCTGCTGCCGCAACTGGTCGTAGCTCTCGCGGTACAGGTGGAACTCCAGTTCGGTGGCCACCTGCGCACGCATGCCTTTGTCACCGAACTGCTCGATCTTGCGCTTGAGGATCTGTCGAGGGGTGATCGCCACCGGCGAATGATCATGCTCCTCGACGATGTCGGCAATCACGATTGCGGTGCGCTCAAGCCATGCTGCGCGGCGCAGCGAGGAGAGATCCGGGATCAGCAGGAAGTCCGGCCAGCCGTTGTGAAAGCCGACGTAGGAGACGTCGAGACCAATCTCCTGGGGTAGGTCCCAACCAAATACGCACGCTGAGACGGCGACGCCACGGTCCTTGAACTCCATGAACTTGCTCGGGGTCATTCGCTTGCCAATGAGACGGCCGCTCATGTCTGGTGCGGCAACGATCACAGTGTCGTAGTCACCCTCCAGCAAGTTCTCGGTGGTCAGCATGCCCGTCATCGCGTCAGCCATCCGCCGTCCACGGCGAGCTGCGTGCCTGAGATGTACGACGCAGCATCAGAGAGGAGGAAGGAGGCCGCCTGTGCGATGTCCGTTGGCTCGCCGACCCGCGGCACGAGCAGCCGCTGACTCATGAACGCCATCGCCTCAGGACCGGAGATGTCCCCGCCGGAGAAGCGGGTGTTGATCGGGCCCGGGGCAATGGCATTGACCCTGATTCCCTTACTAGCAAGTTCGACAGCGAGCGCCTTGGTGAGCATCTTCACACCGCCCTTGGATGCGTTGTAGTGCACCTGGCAGCTACCACTCGAGGAGACGACGACCTCCGCTTCAACGGTGGTCAGGTTGACCACTGCGCCTCCGGGATTCATCACGCGGCTGGCGATCTGCGTCACGACGAACGGACCCTTCATGTTGATGTCGACCACGAAGTCCCACTCCTCATCGGTGACCGCATCCAAACCGGACATGGTCACGACGCCAGCATTGTTGACGAGCAGGTCTATCCGACCGAGTGCTGCGACGGTCTCGTCAACTGCCCGCTCGACAGCGTCGCGATCGCGCACGTCCAGATCGATCGCAATCCCCTGACCGCCGGCTTCTGTGATCAATGCGAGGGTTTCTTCAGCGCTGTCCTTGCGCACATCAGTGACGGCTACCGCCGCCCCGTCAGCGGCAAGCTGCATGGCGATAGCGCGCCCGATTCCTGAACCGGCCCCGGTGACGAAGGCCACCTTTCCTGCGTGACTGATGATCATGACGTGCGCTTCCTCTCGAGGGTGGTGGTGACGAGCCAGTGAAAGAGCGGGTCGGTTCCTGCGTGCATCTCGGGATGCCACTGCACGGCGATGACTGGTTGACCGGGTATTTCGAACGCTTCCACCGTGTCATCCTGCGCCCAGGCGACGATGCGAACTCCGGCACCCGGCGTAAGAACTGCCTGATGGTGATAGCTGTTCACATCGGCCACCCCAGTTGACTTGGCATCCGACCCCAATACTCCCGCCAAGGCCGAGTCCGCTTCTATTCGGATCTCGTGCCGGCGAACGCTTCGGTGCTCCTGCGTGCTGGCATGGTCGACGAGGCTGTCCGTTACATGGCTCTCCAGGGTGCCGCCGAGCGCCACGTTGAGCACCTGTGCTCCCCGACAGATGGCCAGCACCGGAATGCCGGCCATCAATGCCGCCCGCGCGATCTGCATCTCGAACTCGTCGCGCTCCTCGTCGTGGGTGCCCGAATGCTCGTCGTCGCGCGCACCGTATCTGTGCGGTGCCACATCCTCGCCACCACTGAGCACCAAGGCATCAAGGCGTTCAACGATTGCTACGGGATCGCTGCTGCGCGCGATCATCACCGGAAGCCCACCTGCCGCTGAGACTGATTCGCAGTACTCGGCGAACACTCCCCACAGGGGTGCGTCTACGACGCCAGCGGGAACCGCACCAAGTGCGTGCGATGAGATCCGCCGGGTGGTGACGCCGATCAGGGGCGCGGTCATGCGGAATCCTGGTCTTTGTTGACGAGTGAACGCAGGTGACGTCGAGTCTCCTCGATGTGCAGCACCGCTGCCGCACCGGCAGCGGTGACGTCGCGCTGCTCG
>JBIISH010000287.1:0-2671 GCA_044341115.1 Candidatus Nanopelagicales bacterium | reverse complement strand
ATGCGCTCACAACGTCGTAATGCTGGTCACCATCCTTGTCATACCGAACGGCTACATGCTGAATAGCGCGCTCCACGACATCAACGGTGATCTCACCACCCGGTTCAACACCCGAAGCTGAGGCCTCAAGGAATGTCAGCGCCCGACGCGCATCACCACTGGCCATGCGCACCAATGAATCGACTGCATCTGCCGAGATGCTGAACGCACCCGAAAGGCCCCGCTCATCTTCTATTGCACGCAGTACGAGTGCATGGATTGAAGCATCATCGAGCGGCGTCAAAGTCACTACAACGCTACGCGAAAGCAATGGCGAGATCACCGAGAAACTTGGGTTTTCGGTGGTAGCGGCGATCAACGTAACCCAACCGTTCTCCACGGCCGGGAGAAGTGCATCTTGTTGACTCTTGCTGAAGCGGTGAACTTCATCGATGAACAGAACGGTGCCTTGGCCATTCATCGCTAACCGATCGCGAGCGCGATCGATCACTTCGCGAACATCCTTCACACCAGCGGTCACTGCGGACAATTCTGTGAACACCCGGCCAGACGCGGCTGAAACTAGAGAGGCAAGCGTGGTCTTGCCGGTCCCCGGCGGACCCCACACGATCACTGAGATGCTCGACGACGCCCCAGTTGGATCAAGCATGCGCCTGAGCGGCGTGCCCTCGGCGAGGGCTGACGATTGACCCACGACCTCATCGAGGCTGGCCGGGCGCATTCGCACAGCGAGGGGCGCACCTGCTCGCAGAGGCGAAAGAGCATCGTCGAACAGACTCACGTCGAAACCGGCTCCTGCACCAACTCCGGCTTCTTCACAACAGCCTTGCCATCGATGCCGGCCTCCCGACGCTGCGCAGGAGTTATCTCCGTGGGCGCGCCCGTCAGGGGATCTTGTCCGCCACCGGTCTTGGGGAATGCAATGACATCGCGAAGTGAGTTCGCTCCCGCCAAGAGCATGCAAATCCGGTCCCAGCCGAATGCGATTCCGCCGTGGGGCGGTGGTCCGAATGCAAAGGCCTCCAGTAAGAAGCCGAACTTGTCTTGCGCTTCTTCTTCGCTCAAACCAAGAATGGAGAAGACCCGACTTTGCACATCTCCCTGGTGGATACGGATCGATCCCCCACCGATTTCGTTGCCGTTGCACACGAGGTCATATGCCCACGCGAGTGCCTCGCCGGGTGAGTCCTCGAAGCGATCGATCCACTCAGCATTAGGTGAGGTGAACGGATGATGCACGGCGGTCCAACCCCAGGTTTCGTCGTCGGCTTGAACTTCTTCGAACATGGGCGCATCAACGACCCACACAAATGACCATTGCGATTCATCGATAAGACCGAGGCGCTGCCCGATTTCAACGCGCGCCGCTCCTAGAAGGGCACGTGCGTCAGATGCGCGCCCTGCCGCAAAAAAGACCGCATCTCCCGGTTGCGCGCCAGTCGCAGCGGCGAGTCCGGCCCGCTCGTCATCACTGAGGTTCTTAGCCACCGGCCCACCCAGGGTTCCGTCGGCATCCCATGTGACATACGCGAGGCCCTTCGCACCACGCTGCTTGGCCCACTCCTGCCACGCATCAAATTGACGACGAGGCTGGTCTGCACCGCCAGGCATAACCACGGCACCCACGTATTCAGCTTGGAATACACGAAATGGCGTATTGGCGAAGTAATCAGTCAATTCAATCAGTTCCAGACCAAACCTCAGATCTGGCTTATCGCTGCCATACCGGGTCATTGCATCCGCGAACGTCATCCGCGGAATATCGGGAATATCCCAGTCGAGAATCCCCTTCCAGAGTGATCGGACGATTGCTTCACCGATTTCGATGATGTCGTCTTGCTCTACGAAGCTCATTTCAATATCGAGTTGGGTGAATTCCGGTTGGCGATCAGCACGGAAATCCTCATCCCGGTAACAACGCGCTATTTGAAAGTAGCGCTCCATGCCAGCAACCATGAGAAGTTGCTTGAACAGTTGCGGAGATTGCGGAAGCGCGTACCAGTTGCCCGGTTGCAAACGGACGGGCACAAGAAAGTCACGCGCGCCTTCGGGGGTAGATCGCGTCAAGGTCGGTGTTTCAATCTCGACGAACTCTCGCTCAAGTAGTACATCTCGAGCAAGTTGATTTACCCGTGATCGCATGCGCAACGTGTTCCCAGCTTGGTCTCTGCGCAAATCAAGGTACCTATGCTTCAAACGAACTTCATCACCCACATGAACCCGATCATCAATGGGAAACGGCAGCGGATCGGAGGTGGATAAGACCTCAACTAAGTCAGCATGCACTTCAATGTCACCGGTCGCCAATTCGGCATTTTCATTTCCAGCTGGCCGCTGCTCGACACTCCCTGTGACCTTGATGCAGAACTCATCCCGCAACGGGTGCGCCACCGAAGGGTCTTTGATGACAACTTGGACTCGGCCACTCGCATCGCGCAGATCAATGAATGCCACACCACCGTGATCGCGCCGGCTTGCCACCCATCCTGCAAGCGTGACTTGTGTTCCGGCATCTGCCGAACGGAGTTGTCCTGCCTTATGCGATCGAATCACGATCTGGGCTGCCTTTCTGAGGGGTTGATCTGCGCCATTGCCGACACGAGTGTGACGACATCAGCCAGTGGGACAGTGGATTGCACTCCGTCTTGCATGTTTTTGACGGTGACTATTC
>JBIISH010000286.1:0-2674 GCA_044341115.1 Candidatus Nanopelagicales bacterium | reverse complement strand
TCGATGGCCAAAGCGATCGGGGAAACTGACCGTCGGCGGGCAAAACAGGTTGCCTATAACGAAGAACGCGGACTTGATCCTCAGCCGCTTCGGAAGAAGATTGCCGACATCACCGACCTTCTGGCCCGGGAAGATGCCGATACGGAGGCGTTAGTTGAGCAAGCCAGGGTTGCTACGAGGACCAGTAGGTCACGCAATTTGGCGGCTGAGGAATTGCTGACTCTGATCGAGGATCTCACCGCGCAGATGCACGCTGCTGCTGGATCGCTGCAGTTCGAGCTGGCGGCAAGGCTTCGCGACGAGGTGTCTGACCTCAAGCGAGAACTGAGAGGAATGCAAGAGGCCGGGACCGCCTAGAGCGGTAAGTGTCGGAGCCCATACGCTGTGATCGTGGACATCACTCTCACCATCTGGGCCCTAACTGTCGGTGGCATTGCGCTCTTGATCGTTCTTGATTTCGTCACCGTGAGTCGAAAGCCCCACGATGTGATGTTCAAAGAGGCCATGATTTGGAGCATTTTTTATATCGGCATCGCTATCGCATTCGGTGCCTGGGTGTGGGCTTGGGCGGGCCAGGATTTTGGCACCCAGTACTACGCCGCTTATCTGGTGGAAAAGTCCCTGAGTGTTGACAACCTTTTCGTCTTCATCATCATCCTGACCCAGTTCGCAGTGCCAACGAA
This sequence comes from Candidatus Nanopelagicales bacterium, assembly GCA_044341115.1. GTDB lineage: Bacteria > Actinomycetota > Actinomycetes > S36-B12 > S36-B12 > CAIXFB01. The sequence goes on along the minus strand of JBIISH010000286.1, from coordinate 1,991 downwards.
CCTCCATCAGCGAGTGCTACTCGTCGGTGTAGTTCTGGCGTTGATCCTCCGAGCAATCTTCATCGCCATTGGTGCTGCTGCGATTTCGGCCTTTGCCTTTACTTTTGTTCTGTTCGGTGCCCTATTGATCTGGACGGGCATTCAACTTGCTCGACATCGAAACGAAGATCCAGATCCAATGAATAACGCGATTATCAAGCGCATTCGATCGCGATTCCGATTCTCCGAAGTCTACGACGGCACCAAATTGTTCACCATGGTTGATGGCGCCAAAATGGCCACGCCACTGCTTCTGGTCATGGTTGCCATTGGCGCCACCGATCTGCTATTCGCTCTCGACTCGATTCCTGCTACCTTCGGAGTTACGCAGGAGCCGTATCTAGTCTTCGCGGCGAACGCTTTTGCTCTCCTCGGCCTTCGTGCCCTCTACTTCTTGCTCAAAGGACTGCTCGACAAACTGATCTACCTCAGTACGGGGCTGTCCGTAATCCTTGTCTTTATTGGCATCAAGCTCGTTCTGACCTACTTCCACGAGCTCTTCCCCGAAACAATCCCGAAGATCCCCACCAACTTCAGTTTGATGTTTATCGGAGTTGTCTTAGTGACCGTTGGCATCACGTCCTGGCTGAAAGTCCGCAAGGACCCCACTGCCATCGCTCACGCTGGTCGTTTGACCGACCCGCCTGAGGACGCTCCGTAGCGTCCTCTATCTAGGTCTCACCAGCCTCGAGATTTCCATTCAGCCAAGAATGGCCGCTCGTTGCCCAACGTGGTGTCACTGCCATGTCCTGGATAAACCCAGGTCTCATCTGGCAGAGTCGCAAACAATTTCTCGGCGACGTCGTCGTACAGCCGGTCAAAATCAGGAGTGCTCCACGTTTTACCAACGCCACCTGGGAACAGCGTGTCGCCGGTAAAAAGGTGTGGCGGACCCTCTGGGTCCTCGTACAAAAGGGCAACCGATCCGGGTGTGTGGCCCACGATGTGGATCGCCTGCACCTGGCAATCTCCGAAAGAAATGCGTGAACCATCAGCAAGAAGGTGATCGGTGGGTACTTCTATTGCGGGCGCATCTTCGATATGGGCGTATAGGGGAGCACCGGTCGCATCGGCAACCTCTTTCAACGCCTGCCAATGATCAGCATGTCGATGTGTGGTGATGATCCCAGAGAGGCCAGAAGGGCCGATGAGATCAACGATCCGAGGTCCTTCAGCGGCAGCATCGATGAGGAGCTGGGCGCCGGTAGAGCGACACCGAAGTAGGTAGGTGTTGTTGTTGTGTGGCCCCACCGCCATCTTCGAGATGATGAGCATGGGCAGTTCGCGGACTTGAGCTGGACCGCCTACGCTGACGTTTCCGGTATACATGTCAAAACCCTAATCCTGGAGTGGTGAGTGAACGAGCGCCTGGTGGTTCGGGGTGCCCGCGAGCACAACCTGAAAGATGTCTCTCTGGACCTGCCGCGAGATGCGCTCATTGTTTTCACGGGTCTATCCGGTTCAGGGAAATCTAGCTTGGCCTTCGACACCATTTTCGCTGAAGGTCAACGCCGATATGTGGAAAGTCTTTCGGCCTATGCGCGTCAGTTCCTGGGGCAAATGGACAAGCCCGATGTCGATTTCATTGAGGGGCTCTCACCTGCGGTCTCCATTGATCAGAAGTCGACCTCGAAGAACCCTCGATCGACGGTGGGAACCATCACCGAGGTCTATGACTATCTCCGTTTGTTGTACGCCCGAATTGGCAAGCCGCACTGCCCGATCTGTGGCGAAGCGATATCTCGACAAACCCCTCAACAAATCGTGGATCAAATCCTGGAGTTCCCGGACGAGACCCGTTTTCAGGTTCTTGCGCCAGTTGTTCGCGAGCGCAAAGGTGAGTATTCAGAGCTATTTAGGCAACTGCAGGGCCAGGGCTATTCGCGGGCCCGAGTCGACGGTGTGGTGCACACACTTGATGCAGTGCCGGCACTTAAGAAACAAGAAAAACA
>JBIISH010000185.1:0-4284 GCA_044341115.1 Candidatus Nanopelagicales bacterium | reverse complement strand
TTTTTCCTGCGCATTCCAGATCCGCGCATTGGCGCCGGGTTTACCGAAGTGATCCCCGGAGGCCACTCCGCTGGCGCGTTCGGCGTCGATGATTGAGGTGAAGACATCGCTGACGCGATCCACCACGCTGGTATCGGGGTAGGCGCCACGGATGATGATTACGCCGGGGCCTGCTGACAGAGCCTTGTTCCACTCTCGTTCGATTGCTTGGGGATCGGTTTCTAGCGGCAGGGAAGAACGGTCGTAGATCAGCACTTCCCGGTCAACTACGGACGCAAGTGGGTAGTCGGCCAGATCGGTGGTGACCTCAACGACCTCACGAAAATCATCGAGCGAGCATTCAGAATCGATCACGTTCGTCATCCTTTCCTCACCTGCCTTTTCGTTACCCCTGACCTGAAACTAGTGCCACCGGCTGGCCTGTGCGCAGGGATTCTCCTGCAGCAAGGCCAATAGCAACGGGTGCGCGCCCGTCAGCCCCTGATACTGGCGAAGGACCGCCATCACGCACGTAGCGAACAAAGGCCTCCCACTCCAGGCGGAAGGAGTCCGTGTATCGCTCAAGGAAGAAGTTTGGAATAACCGTTCCCTGTAGGCCAGCGCCGCCAAGGAAGGATCCGGTGTGCACGGGCGGATTCGTCGAAAACGCCATCCCACCAGAGCCAAACACTTCAACACGCTGGTCATAGCCGTAGGTAGCACGCCGACTGTTGTCGATGGTCGTGAATGCGCCGTTAGCGTGGGTCAACAGCACCATTGCCGTATCAATGTCACCCGCTTCACCGATTTCGGGATCGATGCGCACGGCACCCTTGGCGAAAACTTCGACTACTGGTGAACCCACCACATAGCGAGCCATATCAAAGTCGTGAATCATCATGTCGACGTAGAGTCCACCGCTCACCCTGACGTAAGAGACCGGAGGCGGGCTGGGGTCACGGCTGGTGATGCGCGCCATGTGCACCTCACCCACTTCGCCGCTCAGCACCGCCTCGCGCACCGAATGATGGGCTGGATCAAAGCGACGGTTGAAGCCCACCATGTACGGGGTGCCTGCAGCCGCAACTGCAGCGAGAGCCCGATCCACCTCGGTCAGATCAAGGCTGATCGGTTTCTCACAGAACACGGCTTTGCCGGCCTGCGCTGCAGCAATCGTGATGTCGACGTGGGTGTCAGTGCTTGTGCAGATAGCAACCGCGTCGATCGCATCAGATGCAAGCAATTCACTAACACTGGCTGATTCCACTTGCAGTTCACTGGCCAGCGCCTCCGCGGACGCACTCACCACATCGGCTACCGCCACCAACGTTGCGTCAGGAATTCTTCGTGCGATGACCTCCGCGTGCAGGCGGCCAATTCGGCCAGCGCCTACAACTCCGATTCGAACGGTCACCTCACACGCCCTTTCGTTGACGAGCCAAACCGGCATCCATGCTCGCGCGAGCCTGCCGGACCTCAGCCTTTTCACTTACTTCAGGTACCCCGACCTGCCAGAAGGCACCGCCCTCAGTCCAATCGGAGTCCCGAACCGAGGTCACGATGACCGCGGTGCGATCTGCCGCGCGGGCAGCATCGAGTGCTGTCCGGAAGGAGGTCAGAGAATCAGCGGTGAGAACAGTTGCGCCCATGGCCGCAGCATGCGCCGCGAAATCAACGCGCACCTTGCTACCAGTGCCCGTTGAGTCTTTCAACATGTTGTTGTAGGAAGCACCACCTTGGCCCACCTGCAAGCGTTCAATGACTGCGTAACCCTCGTTATCGCACACCACCAAAATGAACTTCTTGCCCGAGAGCAAGGATGCGTAAATGTCGGAGTTCATCATCAAGTAGGAACCATCACCCACCATCGAGTACACCTGACCTTCACTACGTGCAAAGGCTGCCCCCCAGGCACCAGAGATTTCATATCCCATGCAGGAGAAGCCATATTCGCAATCGAACGTGGCGATTCCCTTGCTTCGCCAGTTGATATTGAGCTCGCCTGGCAATCCTCCTGCAGCGGTGAGCACGTAATCGGCAGGTGTTGCCGACTCATGAACCAGGCCCACGAGTTGGGCATAGCTAGGTGGCCATTCGTGATCGTCAGCGATCCGGGATTCAATGAAGGCATCTAGGTTTTCGCGCTCGACGCGGTGGTCGCTCTGCCATTCACCGGACACCGACCAATCTGCCAGCGCGGCGTCGAGTTCAACAATGCCTTCGCGTGCATCGCACACCAAGGGTTGCGCGCGATGCTTTCCGGCATCGAAGCGTGCCGCATTCAGACCAATGAACGACGTTTCCCGATCAAAGAGGGTCCAGGATCCGGTGGTGAAGTCCTGCAACCGGCAACCGATCGCAAGAACCACGTCAGCTTGCTCCACCACAGCGTTAGCTGCCTCAGCACCCGTGACGCCCACGGGTCCGGAATAACTCGGGTGATCTGCAAGCAGTGATGACTTACCTGCAACGGTCTCCACCACGGGGATTCCGGTTCTGGCAGCGAAAGCGGCAAGTTCAGCTTCAGCTAGTGAGTAATGCACTCCACCGCCAGCAATGATCACCGGGCGCTTCGCAGATCGAAGTAGCGCTGCGGCAGCGGCCAGCTGATCAATATCTGGACGCGGGCGGGCAAGCGCGTGCACTACCGGCTCAAACATTTCTACGGGATAGTCATAAGCATCGGCGGCGACATCTTGCGGCAGGCCGATAAATACCGGCCCGCAATCAGCCGGATCGAGCATGGTGGCAACCGCATGCGGCAGCGAGGAGATAATTTGGGCTGGGTGAGTGATGCGATCCCAATAACGGACAACCGAACGGAAAGCATCGTTGACGGTGGTGGAAGGCGAGCCAAAGTGCTCCACCTGCTGCAGCACTGGATCAGGCAGCCGTGAGGTGAAAGTGTCACCCGAGATGAAGAGCACGGGGAGCCGGTTAGCCATCGCCACACCTGCTGCGGTGACCATGTTGGTTGCCCCGGGGCCAACAGATGATGTCGCGATCATTATCTGCTGGCGTCTTTGCGCCTTGGTAAATGCTGCGGCCGCAAGACCCATGCCCTGCTCGTTTTGTCCGCGCCACACCGGGATCTCATCGCGATGCTGTTCAAGCGAGTGACCCAAGCTTGTCACATTGCCGTGCCCGAAGATTGCGAGCACACCAGGAAATAGCGGCACCTCAACTCCATCAACCTTGGTGCGCTGGGCGATCAGAAAACGCACCATCGCTTCGGCAACGGTCAGACGCACCGTGCTGGCCAAAGAGTTCTCACTCATGAGTTACCTCCTGTGACGCGTCCGGTGGCAGATGTCCAGGGCAGCCGCGGATCTTGCTGCTGTTCGGTCCAACTCTGCCGGATCCAATGGTGTGATGGGTCATCGCAGAAGGCCATCGACCGATCGGCATCTGGGCCAGCCAAGACGTTGAGGAAATACATGGGGTATTCCGGCGGTGCCACGGATGGTCCGTGGTACCCCTCGGGAACCAGGTACACATCGCCATCGTGCAGGGTCACGGTCTCATCAACCGAACCACTCACGGTGTAGACATGGAAAAGCCCCTCACCTTCAGGATCGCCATGCGGGCTCTCGCCTTTGCCGATTCGGAAGTAATAGATCTCTTCGTTTGTGGTGGGGCAATCGGCTATCCCGTCGTGGCGATGCGGTGGCCAGGAAGACCAGTTACCACCAGGGGTAATGACCTCGCACACATTGATTTTGTGCGCAGCCGTGAAGGAATCAGGGGTGGCGATATTGGTGACCTGACGGGTGGATTGACCAGAGCCTCGTACCTCTACCGATACCGATTCAGCGGGAACGTAAGCCACCGGAAACTTTGTCGATGCTCGCGCAGTGCAGATTGCAATCTCACCTGCGGTGCTGGCCGTGAAAGTGAGCGTTGAATCTACGGGTGCATACAGCCAGTCCGAGACCGCGGCGAAAACCCCGGCTCGACCGGACAGAGTGAAAGATTCACCATCAACGTCAATGGTCACGTTGCTGATGGAGAGCGGAACAATGACGCCCTCTTCCCCTGTCAGGGTGACCACATGTGTTTGCCCAGCGACAAGTGCTAGCACCTGCATCCCGCTGTAGGTCCAGCCGGAATCCTCCGGAGTAACGCGAACCAATGCCGCATCGTCGGCAAGAGAGCCGTGCGGCCGATGCCAACTCATCATGACGCCACCGTTCCGTGCACCATCTGCACACCTCTTGCTACCGCTTCTTCAACTGAACCTTCCGCGGGATAGAGCATGGCTCGACCGGCAACAAGGCCTCGCACGTTTGGTTGTTGCATGGAGGT
>JBIISH010000127.1:0-5468 GCA_044341115.1 Candidatus Nanopelagicales bacterium | reverse complement strand
GGATCCCCACCGAGCATCACGATGGGCAATGTGGTGGCACCGGCCACCTCATCCATACGCTCCGATGGCGGGATCTTCAGCCAGGTGTAGGCCGAACTCGATCCCAGACCAGACGCAATCGCCACCACCTTCACGAGTTTCTCGTGTGAGGTGTCAAGAACCGCCCGCCCAGATTCGTTTTTCAAGTACGGCAGTGGCTCGATCATGCACATGATCTTTCGATCGGCCAGCTCCGTGGTGAGGGAGGCCACCATCTCGAGAGTGTTGGCAACACCGGCATCAGTGTCTTCAATCCGCAGCAAAACTTTTCCGCCGTCGATGCCGTATTCGGCGATGTGATCAGCGTCGTAAGCGGTGAGGCGATCGTCCAGTTCCCAACTGGCGCCAATGATTCCGCCACGATTCATGGTGGCAATCGCAAGCTGACCATCGAGGGCACCGAGAAAAGCGAGCTCCTCAAGAATGTCGGCGCTCGCCATAACCCCATCCACACCGGGCACCTGGAGTGACCTGATGATTCGGTCCAGTAGCGAATAGCGATCTGCCACGGCGAGTGAATCACTGCCCACTGCGAGCATGCCGCGCGCGGTGTGGTCAGCGGCAATGATCATCAATTTGCCATCGGTGCCTGGGATAGACCTGCGGGTGCGCGATGTGAGCGCTGCTTGCAGACTCGTCGGTGCAAACACCCGCGCTTCTATCAGCGCGTTGTAATCAGCCCGATCCAATCCGGTCATGAGGTTGTACCCTTCTTCATTAATTCACGGACTCGGTCTTCTTGAGGCATGGCATCTGCGCAGGTGAGCTCACCTGCAACGTGGCCTCCAGCCGCGTTGGCAAATGCACCCACCTCGGCCAAAGGCCAGCCGCTCAACAAGCCGTAGACCAGTGCGCCACCGAATGCATCACCTGCGCCAAGACCACACACAACGGTGATCGGTACGGGCATTACCCGTATGCGTTCATCGGCGGTGGCGAGCAGCACTCCCCCGCCTCCGAGTTTGATGATGGCGAGCTCAATGCCCAGGGCAAGCAGTGCATCAGCCGCAGCGTCGGGTTCTGTTTCACCAATTGCCATTTCACATTCCGCGCGATTGCCGAGCACCACTGTTGAAAATGCGATTGCCCGCTGGGCGGCTGCGCGAGCGGTTGCCACATCCGGCCACAGAGTTGGCCGGTAATCCAGATCCACAATCGTGAAAGGGGCCCGGTTTCGCATCGCTAACCACTCAAAGGACGCAGCCGCAGTTGAACCTTGCGCAAGAGCGCCCACACTCATCCAGAAGGCCCGAGCAGCGCGAATTTCTTGCTCTGAGACATCACTTACTGAACACGTGGTGTCTGGAGCCGCCGCGCCACGGTAGAAAGCGATCTGTGGATCCTCAGGCGGATCGAGTGCGGCCAACACAACAGGGGTCGGTGCTGAACCATCGGTTCCGACAAACCGAGTATCGACGCCAAATTCGGTAAGTCGAGTCCGCACGTATTCACCGAGTTGGTCACTGCCCACCTTCGTGACCACTGCTGCGACGAGTCCGTACTGCGCTGCTGCGACTGCCACGTTGGTAGGGCTGCCACCTATTGATTTGGCAAAAGTTTGCGGCTCTAAAAAGGAAACTCCAAGTTCAGTCGCATAAAGATCGACGCTGACCCGGCCTACCGTGATGAGGTCGAGAGCAACAGACATCAGTTCGATACCAACTGCGGGGCCACCACATTGCGTAGGAAATCAAGGGAAGTGATTACTTCGGTGATCGGACCCGCACCTTCCGCCGGGAGCCCGTCGGTGATCGCAGTGTCTTGTTCGATCACATACCACCCGTTGTAGCCACGCGATTCCAAAGTGGTGATCACTCCGGCAATATCAACATTGCCCTGACCAAGGGGTGTGAATAGACCCTGCTGCACTGATTCCATGATGGACACTTCCCGGCTCATCAGTGCCGGCACCCGGGAGAGGTTCACATCCTTGAGGTGCACATGCCCCACTCGGTCAAAAGCCTCTTGGGCAAATTTCACTGGATCCGTACCACCGATCGCCAGGTGACCGGTGTCCAGGCACCAATGCACATCGCAGGTGTCTAAGACTCGTTTAACGTCGTCATCGTTTTCCACAGTCGTAAAGACGTGCGAGTGCAGAACCTGCTCCAGGCCGTGTTCAGCGCAGATCTCATCGACCACGGAAAACATCATCGACATGTGACGCACTTCTTCAGGGCTCAACGGCTGTGGCTCTGACCAATCCATATCGACAACCGCGGCCGTGATGAACTTGGTGGCACCGGCCCGCTCAAACAGTGTGGCGACCCGCTTTGCCTCAGCGATAGTGGCCTCTCGCTGCGCGGGATCCTGCAGCACGAGTGGGGTGAATCCACCGATCAGGCTCATATTGAACGCTGCTAGTTCGGCCCGCACCTCTTCGGGTGAATCCGGCAGGAATCCCGGGGCGCCAAGCTCGGTGGCCGGCAGACCAAGGCCAGACATCTCCGCGAGCACACGGGGGGTCGGCAGCATCGCGCCCCAGCCCGGCACCTCGCAGATCCCCCATGAAATAGGGGCAGAAGCCACCCGGGACATGAAATCCGACATGCTGACCCCTGATCTGTTGGAACGCTCCAATTGGTAGTGGAATCGTGCCACACTGAACCCACTCACCGCAAGGGATCACCAAGACGGAAGCAGGGGCACCCAGATGAGAGTCGCAGTCATCGGAGCCGGACGCATGGGAGCCATCCGAGTTGAGGACCTCACCGCTGATCCGCGGGTCAGCGAGGTGCTGATCACAAACCGCACTGAGGCAAGGGCCCACGACCTTGCCGACAGGTTCAATGCCACAGCGGTGCCGTGGGGCGATTCAACACTCGAAACCGCCGATGCCTTCATGATCACCACCGGCACTGATACTCATGTGCAGCACCTGGAGCATCTCCTCCCCCTCGCAAAGCCAATCCTGTGTGAGAAACCCATTGCACTGACATTGCGAGAGACCGCGGCCATGATCGGTCTGGCACAACACACGGGCAGCGCACTCCAGATCGGCTTTCAACGCAGATTTGATACGGGCCTGCAAGCACTCCGCAATGCCGTGCGGACTGGCTCCATCGGTTCCATCTACAACCTGACCCTCATCGCCCACGATCACACTCCCTCCACCCGAGAGTTCATCGCCGGCAGTGGGGGGATTTTCCGTGACATGCATGTGCACGATTTTGATCAGCTGCGGTGGATTACAGGTGAGGAAATCAGTCGAGTCTTTGCCACAAGTGCCGTCCGCGAACATCAGCAGTACGCCGAGTTCAACGATGCAGATTCCGCACTCATCCACGCCACCACAACCAGTGGAATCCAAGCTGCCATCACAGGGACCCGACACGACGCGGTGGGGCACGATGTGCGCGTTGAGCTCTTCGGATCGGCCGACTCTTTGAGCGCTGGGCTCAACTCCCGAACCCCTCTGCACATCACCGATGGTCAACTCGCCATTGCCGTTGATCCATACTCGGGATTTGTTGACCGCTTCCGTGTGGCTTTCCGTGAGGAAACCAAGGCCTTTGTGAGCCTTGCAGGTGGCGAGATTGAGAACCCTTGCCCGCCGGATTCAGCACTGGAAAGTTTGCGGGTGGCGATTGCATGTGAGATTTCAGTCAATACCGGGCAACCGGTTCTCGTATCCGACGTGTCAACTGAAGAAAACTAAGTAGAACGATTCATGTCTGCGAGTAAACCGACAATTCACGACGTTGCTGCGCGGGCAGGCGTCTCTAAATCGCTGGTGTCACTCGCATTGCGGCAATCCCCCAAAGTGAGTCCGGCGAGCCGCGCCGCGATCCTTGCGGCCGCTTCGGAATTGGGTTACCGAACAAATGCTGCTGCGCGCAGCCTCGCTGATCGACGCAGCCGCACCATCGGGGTACTCGTACTTGACCTACATAATCCGATCTTCGCCCAGATTCTCGACGGCGTTCAAACCGAAGTTCGCTCGCATGGGTACAGCGTGATGCTGGTAACCGGTAACTCTGATCCGGCCACCGAACAAGCAGAGATCGACAAACTCCTCGAGTTCCAGGTAGAGGGTTTGATTTTGATTTCCCACCGCATGAGCGATGTTACCGTTCGAGAATTCGCCCGTGAGGTTCCCGTCGCAATCATTACTCGTCAGGATGTGAGCGATACCAACATCGCCACAGTCAGCAACGACGACATCCGAGGCGCCCAATTAGCTGTGGAGCACTTGGTTCGACTCGGACATACCCGGATCACCCACATCTCTGGGGGTGAGAACACCGTGGCCGCAGATCGCGAGCGCGGCTACCGCCTTGCCATGAGCAATGCGCAACTTGATGACCAGGTGTCGGTGGTTGCAGGTGCATTCACCGACATGGGTGGATTCAACGCTGCGCGCACAGCTCTGGCAGCAGACCCTGCACCCACCGCGCTCTTTGTGGCCAACGACATTGCCGCTGTTGGGGCTATCGCTGCGATCGAGGAATCTGGTTTAGAGGTACCAGGTGATGTGTCGATTGTCGGGTACGACGGGATGGCCCTAGGTGCACTGCGCAGCTTGAACCTCACCACGATCGCCCAGCCGCTGACCGAAATGGGTCAGCTCGGCGCGCGAGCACTTTTTGCACGCTTAGAAAACCCAGATGAGCCAAGTGCCCACACTGCCATGAATCCCGAGCTCATCGAGCGCGGGACCACCGCAGTGGCCGTGCAGTAACCGCTCTACGAATTCTCGTCGACGTAGTAGGCCTTCACCTGCGGCATCACCGGGCGCATCATGAATTCTGGCCGGCGCAAACCTGAAGCCGTGGGACCTGGCCTTGTCTTCGCCATCCATTCGCGGTAGACCTCACGAGATTTCGCGGTGTCGACAACAACGTCGCCGTACTTGTCTTCCTCATGCGCCTTTTCAATCACGATCTTCTGATGCCAGCAGTGCATGCCTGACCAAGTATCAGGATGAACGGCAAACGCGAGGTTCTGGTGAACACCCGGATCTTCCCAGTTGATTCGCATGGAATCTGAATCATTACTGACGAAGGGGCGGATACCTTCCTTATAGCGCAGCCGCCAACGACCATCTTCCATCTTGCCGACGTCGACCTTGCCGGTAACCCAACGACTACCCGCTTCATCGGTAGTGCGCCAGCGACCCATGTGGTGAGACATCGCGATGACGCCCGGCCGGATTGCCTCCGTTGACCAAATGCGGGCCACGAAATAGCCGATCTCAGTGTTGATGCGCACCATGTCGCCGGTGACCATTCCCAGACGCTTGGCATCGACGCTGTTCACCCAGACCGGGTGCTTATTGCTGATCTCATTGAGGTACTTGGCGTTACCCGATCGCGTGTGAATCAAGGTGGGCAACCGGAATGTTGGTACCAACACCATCTCGCCCTTGGCCGGATCAATCTCGCGATGGTTCACATGCGACTGGATGTAGACCGGTGCTGCGTGTTCCG
>JBIISH010000285.1:0-2697 GCA_044341115.1 Candidatus Nanopelagicales bacterium | reverse complement strand
GTACCTGACTCAACCGGTGGACTCGGACTTCTTCGATAACGAATTCGTCCCTGAGTACAACGAATTCGACTCGGCTTCGTTGAGTTGATCGTGATGGACTCCCCCGCGGTAAGCGTTGAAGACGTCACCAAGATTTTCAACACGAAGTCTGGTGCCGTTGTTGCCCTACAGGATATTTCTGTCACGCTTGCCGCGGGCGAGTTCATTTCTCTCATTGGTCCATCAGGATGCGGAAAGTCAACGCTGCTGAACATCATCGGTGGTCTCACATCAGCTACTGCGGGCAAGGTTCTGGTGCACGGAGCATCGGTCACGGCTCCCCCTGAGGAGGCCGGCATGATGTTCCAGAAACCAGTGCTCCTCGAGTGGCGCACAATCCTCAGTAATGTCTTGCTACCGATCGAACTCAAGAGCGGGAAACGCGAGTCAACGAGGCATACGGAAAGAGCGATGGATTTGCTGTCCGCCGTCGGACTCGCAGATTTTGCAGCCAAATATCCGCATGAATTGTCCGGAGGAATGCAGCAACGTGCCGCAATTTGCCGCATGCTCATCAGTGATCCCCAATTACTCCTCCTCGACGAACCCTTTGGCGCACTGGATGAGTTAACGCGTGAACAGTTAAATCTCCAATTGGACCGAATCGTCGAAGGAGTGCACAAAACGTCGATACTCGTTACGCACAGCATCTCGGAAGGCACCTTTTTATCTGACCGAGTTCTCGTCATGAGTGCGAGACCTGGCCGCGTGATCGGAGTCGTAGACGTTGACCTGCCTAGACCGAGAACACTTGACATGATGCAGACGGGTGAATTTCTCACCCTCACAAACAGAGTTCGCTTACTTCTCGAATCTGGACATGATTTCGGTGACGAGGCGATCTCCGCATGAGTTCCCAGTTGGATATCGCCAAGGTAACCGAATCAACAAAGCTTCTTGACCGGAGATCCATTTGGGAGCGAATACCACGCTGGGTTTCCCTCACTGGTTTTTTGCTCGTCGTACTGGGACTATGGCAAATCCTTGCCACGTCTGGTTGGGTCTCACCTTTCATCCTGCCCACTCCAGCCGCTGCCTTTGATGCCCTTCTTTCATTCTGCATCGCAGTTTTCGAAGGCGGTGCGCTGCGCCAGGCACTTGTGATCACCGTTGTAGAGGCCCTTCTAGCTTTCGTGCTCGCTGTCATTCTGGGTGTTGGCTTCGGATTCATCGTCGCTGAGTCCGCATTCGGTCGGATCGTCTTGCTTCCCTTCCTTGTCGCGTTGAATGCAGCTCCCAAAGTTGTCTTTGCACCCGTGTTCATAGCTGCTCTGGGATTTGGAATCGGATCAAAAGTTGCGTTAGGTGCCTTCATCGCATTCTTTCCACTCTTGGTGGACACCGCGGCTGGACTCGCTACGACCGATCGTGACAAGTCACAACTCTTCCGATCCCTCCGCGCCTCGCGGATGCAAACCCTGCGCATGCTTCAACTACCCTCTTCCCTGCCATTCATTTTCGCGGGCATGAAAACCGCATCCGTTCTAGCGGTGGTTGGCGTGGTCATCGGAGAATTCCTCGGAGGCGGGCGCGGGCTCGGCCAACAGACAAAAATCGCAGGCGATCTCCTTGCAACAGATCGCGTGTATGCATACGGATTTGTCCTGGCGGTCCTTGGCTACCTCTTCTTCGCTGCGGTGGCCTTTGCTGAGCGTCGGGTTGTGTTCTGGCAAAGGCCCCACGGAACCACTACCGGGAGTTGATGTTTTTCACCAGTCACTCACTGCTTTGCGGCGCCAAAGGGGCAAGCCATCGAAGCACTCTGCTGCGACCCGCCGGTGGTAGGTGTCGAACCGTCCCCACCAGAAGTCGATATCGCTTCCCAGGTATGCACACAGACCGACCAAACTCGAGATCGTTAAAAGCCTCTCGAGCTACCTCCTCCGGGGTGAGCCACATCCAAGGCCGCACGCCACTCGCATCTGTCTTGCTTTGCGTGTGAAACTGCGTTCTCGTGAATCCTGGGATGAGGGCCATGACCTGCACGCCAGAACTTTTGCATTGAGCAGCAAGGCCTTGCGTCGCTGCTAGAACCCAAGCTTTGGACGCCGCGTACGTCCCAGCTGACCAGTAGGCAGCGGTTGATGAGACGTTCATGATCACCCCGGAACCACGAGGACAGAAGACCTCAGCTGCCACTTGAGAAAGTGCAAGTACTGCATCAACATTGACGCGGATCATGCGCTTTTCATCATCAAGAGAGCCAAAGGGATACGGGTGAGTGGTGCCCAACCCGGCTGCATTGATTATTCCTGCACAGGGCGACGCTTCATCGCGTAGTCGACTCGCAACAATGTCAACACCAAGGCTGGTCGACAGGTCGGCTTCTAGGATTTCATGACGGCTGCCCGGCAACTTTGCGGCAACCGCATTGAGTCGATCGTGATCCCTACCGACGAGCACTACGTCCCATCCGCGAACAGCGGCCTCTACAGCAAGCGCCCGCCCAATCCCTGATGACGACCCCGTTATCACCATGCGACGGACGGTCACCGCAGCGCCAGCCCACCGTCAGGGCGAATGATCTGACCGGTCATGCCTCGAGCCGCTGTTGAGGCGAGCCACACGAATAACTGCGCCACTTCTTCAGGCTCAAGCACCGTCCCTAATGGATTTCGAGATGCAACTAATTCGCGTTTTGATTCGGCATCAGCAAAT
>JBIISH010000042.1:0-9809 GCA_044341115.1 Candidatus Nanopelagicales bacterium | reverse complement strand
GGAATTACCGATCCGCAATTTGGTCTTGACCTTTCTTTCTACACTTTTCAATTGCCGTTCTTGCGTTTCATCCTTGGTTTTGCGTTCACTCTGATTTTCATTGCCATCGCAATCGTGGTGGCGGTGCAGTACTTGTATGGCGGTCTTCGCCTGCAACCCAAAGGTGATCGGGCCACCAGAGCCGTGCAATCACAGCTCTCCCTGCTGATTGCAATCTTCCTGTTTCTCAAGGCTGCCTCGTACTGGCTTGACCGTTATGAGCTGGCTACCAAGAGCGAGCAGCTAGTTACCGGCTTCACTGGCTTGAAATACACCGACGTCAACGCGGTCCTACCCGCATTGAACATCTTGACCTTCGTAGCAATCCTCGTTGGTGCTTTGTTCCTCGTAAATGTGTTCCTGCGCCGATGGGTTGTTCCCATCATCGGTTTAGCGTTGATGATTTTGACCTCCATCGTCGTCGGCGGGCTTTACCCCCTCTTTGTGCAGCAGTTCCAGGTTCGGCCAAGTGAGCTAGTTCGTGAACAGCCCTATCTTGAGCGCAACATTCAAGCGACGCGTGCTGCGTATGACATTGCTGATGCGGAAATTTCTGAGTACGCAGGTTCGGTGTCGCCACCCACTCAGGAAACGCTCGCTGCCAACGCGGGCACGTTGAACAACATCCGCCTACTCGATCCGGCAGTTGTGTCACCAACGTTCAACCAGTTGCAGCAGATTCGTGGCTACTACTCGTTCACCCCACGCCTTGACGTCGATAGATATGACCTTGAAGGTGGCCAGCGCGGTGCGATCGTGGCAGTGCGTGAGATCAACCTTGCGGGCATTCCCGACGGCCAGCGCAACTGGACCAACGAACGTGCGGTCTTCACACACGGTTACGGGTTTGTCTCGGCCTATGACAACACTGCTGAATCAAATGGTCAGCCAGACTTCTTTGCCAGTGATATCCCTCCGGTGGGCCCACTTGATCTTGAACAGCCCAGGGTCTACTTCGGTGAGTTAAGCCCGAGTTACTCCATCGTGGGAGCCCCTGAAGGCTCGCCTGCGATCGAGCTCGATTATCCCGATGATGCAAGCCCCACTGGTCAAGCGACGAATACCTATCAGGGCAGCGGTGGCGTACCGATGGGCTCTTTCTTCGGAAAGATGCTGTTCGCGACCAAATTCCAAGACAGCAACATTCTTCTCTCGGATTTGGTGAATGCCGATTCGCAAATCATGTGGGATCGCACGCCACTGACGCGGGTGAACAAGGTTGCACCTTGGCTCACACTGGATCAAGATCCGTATCCCGTGGTCGCTGATGGTCGGATCCAGTGGATCGTCGACGGCTACACGATGTCGAACGACTACCCCTATTCGAGTCGAGTGTCTCTGTCTGATGCAACGTCTGATTCGCTTACTACTCGCACCGGCCCTGCAGGTTTGCTACCTCGGGATCAGGTCAACTACGCGCGCAACTCGGTCAAAGCAGTTGTCGATGCTTACGAGGGCACAGTCTCGTTGTACGCATGGGATGCAAGTGATCCGATTCTGCAAACGTGGATGAAGGCGTTCCCCGATGTGGTGAAGCCACTTGATGAAATGCCGGATTCACTCGTTGAGCATGTGCGCTACCCGCAAGATCTGTTCAAGGTGCAGCGCGTCATCATGAGTCGCTACCACGTCACTGACGCCACCACCTTCTACAACGGCACCGATGTGTGGATCGTTCCCTTCGATCCGACCGTGAGCCCATCGCAGGTCTTCCAACCGCCCTACTACCTGACGCTGCAGATGCCAGGTGAAGAATCCGCCTTCTCCCTCTCCACCACATTTGCTCCGCAGCGACGGCAAACTCTCGCCGCGTTCATGGCGGTGAACTCTGAACCTGGGGAGAACTATGGGCAGTTGCGGGTTCTTCAATTGCCCAGCAACACAACCATTCCTGGCCCGCAACAGGTGCAGAATAACTTCGAGTCTGATCCGGTAGTGAGTTCCCAGCTTTCATTGTTGAGGCGGGGTGGCTCCGAAGTGCAGTTAGGTAACTTGCTCTCGCTTCCATTCAACAACGGATTGCTATATGTGGAGCCGGTGTATTTGCGGGCTGCGGCTGATGGTTACCCGCTTCTGCGCAAGGTGCTGGTTGGTTATGGAGCCAATGTTGCGTTGGATGACACGCTGACTGGCGCTTTAGCTCAGGTCTTCGGCACATCACCCATCGCGACGCCTGAGCCACTTCCTGAAGAGGGCGTTGATCCCGAAACGGGAACTCCAACGCCGCCTTTGCCACCAGTCACACCTGAACCGAGCACCGGGGATCCGAGCCTGGATCTTGCGATCGCTATCGCTGAGGCCCAGTTGGCCTACGACGATGGCCGGCGTGCCCTGGCGGTTGGTGACTTCACCGCCTACGGACTTGCGCAGGATCGTCTCGAAGCTGCTCTGGAGAAGGCAGCTGTTGCCCAAGCCGAACTTGAGGGCGGCAGAATCCCGGAACCCGATCCGCTAGTCGAAGAGAATCCAGAAGCCTGACCTTCGGATGATGTGATGACCGCGGAGTACTGGAACGACCGCTACGCCACCATCGGTGGCACTGCGGTGAGTTGGTTCCAGGAGTCACCGGAGATCTCGCTTCGATTGATCGGCGATGTGCCTGCTGATGCTGCCATCGTTGACGTGGGTGGCGGTGCGTCTGGCCTCGCCGGTGCGCTGCAGCGGGCAGGGCATACCAACATCACTGTGGTCGATCTTTCGCTGAAGGCCATCACGCAAGGGTTGGGAAGAACGGCCGATCCCGATGCGATCACCACGATCGTGGCCGATGTGCGCACCTGGCAACCCAGCACGCAGTTTCAGGTCTGGCACGACCGAGCCGCTTACCATTTCCTCACCGATCGAGCTGATCAGCAGAACTACTGGAACAAGGTGCGCGCCTGCGTCCTAGTGGGTGGCACTGTGGTCATCTCCACTTTTGCCGAGGACGGTCCCGAGATGTGTTCTGGTCTCCCCGTGACGAGGTACAGCCCTGAGGAGCTCGCTGCATCCATGGGCAAAGGGTTTACCGTGACCCACTCAGAGCGCGAGATCCATGTAACTCCGACTGGGGCAGAACAGCGATTCATCTGGCTGGTTGCCCAGCGCTCAGATTGACCCGGATTTGGTCTCGAGGTGAGCACCACCTATCCTCTAGGTAGCAAGAAGCGACGCGGGGTGGAGCAGCTCGGTAGCTCGCTGGGCTCATAACCCAGAGGTCACAGGTTCAAATCCTGTCCCCGCTACCAATGAAGAAGGACCCGGGATTTTTCCCGGGTCCTTCTTCCGTTTCAGGGTGGACTCCCATCCAGCGTGCTAGATCTTGAGCAATTTCATCGTCAATCGCGAGTCCATCCGGGCGATGGCCACGTCGCCCATGATGTCCGACGTGAGCCATCGCTCGTAATGCTCGATGTCCGTGACTCGCACTCGAATGAAGTAGTCGGGAATGCCGAACATACGACGAAGTTCCACTACTTCAGGCATAGCGGAGACGCGGGCCTCGAAAGCCGCGACGGTGGGAAGGTCTTTAGCAACTAGGTCCGCGTGCATCAGCACTTCGAAGCCCTCGCCCACGGCTGCAGGGTTGACTTGCGCGGCGTACCCCGTTATCACGCCGTCCTCTTCGAGTCTTCGCACTCGGCGCAGGCATGGAGCCGGTGTGAGACCAACTCGATCTGCCAGTTCCTGATTGGCAAGTCGGCCCTCGGCTCGAAGTTGAGTGAGAATTGCGCGATCGATGTCATCCATGTCACATTATTGCGTGAAAGTTCGGCTATGCGCATTCATAAGCAAGCACATTTCGCCGGAAACTCCCTATTGTTTCGCCATGACCCAACCACGGCTTCTGGTAATCCAGCACGATCTCGATGATGCTCTCAATGACCTGGCTGCGCCCCTCCTTGACGCTGGCCTGATGATCGACACTTGGTGCACCTTTCGCTCCGATGCTCCAGAGGAGCCGCTGGAGTCCTTCGACGGCGTCCTATCGTTGGGCGCGCTGGCGAGTGCGACGGACGAGGACTCCACCCCATGGATTCGGGGCGAGATCGCGGTCTTGGAGCAGGCTCTGGCCCGCCGCATGCCCATCCTCGGTGTGTGCTTCGGTGCGCAGTTGCTTGCCCGCGCTGCCGGAGGCCGGGTTTACCGGTCCCCGGTCACCGAGATCGGCTGGTACGAGGTCGACATGGCGGCTGAGGCAGCAGCAGATCCGGTGCTGGGCTCGCTCGGTCCGAGCTTGCACGTCTTCCAGTCTCACTATGACACCTTCGACCTGCCCGCTGAGGCCACCGTGCTGGGACGCACGGGGGAGCTCACGGAGGCGTTCCGGATCGGCGATCGCGCCTGGGCAGTGCAGTTCCACATTGAGGCAAACCCATCGCTCATCTACTCCTGGCTTGCCGTTTACAAGGACGCCATGCTGAAGGCAGATGTGGACATCGACGAGCTGCGCCGATTCACCGCCTCCTACTGGCGCGAGTATCGGCAAGCATCGTGGAACCTCGCCACCGCCTTCGCAGGTGAGGTCTTGGCTGCGAAGGCCTGAGGCCGCGGCGTGGAGACGATGGGTGCGCTCGTCACTGTGTCTGCGCTCGCGGCGGTTGGAATCATGAGTCCAGGCCCTGACTTCTTGGTGGTCAGCTACACGGCCATGACTGGTGCGCGACGCAAAGCCGGTTGGGTCGCTGCGGGTGTGGTCGTCGGCAATGCGATGTGGGTAAGCGCCGCGTTACTCGGCCTAGGTGTTCTCCTTGCCGTAGCACCAACTCTCTTTGTGCTCCTCAAACTGGCCGGGGCCCTGTATCTGGTTTGGTTAGGAGCCCGACTCATCCGTGGGGCACGTGTTCCTCTGGCGACGGATGCAGGCGTGGCTCAGGGCTCTTCCTTTGCGTCGTGGGCGAGGGGCTTGATTACGACGCTGGCCAATCCAAAGGCGGCCATCTTCTATGTCTCGGTCCTGGCCGCCGCGCTGCCGTCGTCACCAGGCCCGGCTCTTATTCTCGGCACCATCGCCACGGTTGCCCTCGTCGCCACCGTGTGGTTCACCGTCGTCGTCCTCGTCCTTTCGACCGCGAAAGCCAGCGCCCTCTTCCGCCGCCACAAGACGATTGTCGAAGGATCGTTCGGGTCCATCCTCGCTGGGTTCGGACTCTTTCGGTGCCTTACGGTGGCTCGCGAACTCCGCGCGTTCTCGGTCTGAGGGCGCTGTTGACATCCGAGAGAATGTCTTCATGAGTGCAACCGTGCAGGCGAGGGGAGTTACTGCTGGGCATGGTGATCGCGAACTTTTCGCAGATCTGGATCTCGTGGTGGCACCGGGCGACGTGATAGGACTCGTAGGACCCAATGGTGCAGGAAAAACCACGCTGCTACGCATGCTCGCCGGTGTGATTTCTCCTCAGGCCGGAACGATCAGCAGCTCCCCGCCATCTGCCCACATCGGGTATCTCACGCAGGAGCCAGAGATGGTCGATGCAGAGACAGTGCGGGCGTATTTGTCTCGCCGCACAGGAGTGAGCGCAGCCCAGGTCGAGTTTGATCTGCAGTCAGCAGCGCTCGCGGATGACTATGAGGCAGCTGCTGACGCATATTCGTCGGCCTTAGATGCATGGCTAGAACTAGGCGGGGCCGATTTCGACGAACGGGTTGCAAAGGTTGTCGACGTGATCGGCCTGGATGTCGATCTGGATCTACCCATGTCAGCCCTATCTGGCGGTCAGGCCGCGCGCGCTGGCCTTGCGGTCCTGCTGCTCTCGCGGTTCGACGCCTACCTGCTCGATGAACCCACCAATAATCTTGATGCTGATGGGTTGGACCTGCTGGAGGAGTTCGTGGACTCACTCGATGCGCCCGTTGTGGTGGTCAGCCACGATCGTGAATTTCTCGCCCGCACCGTTACCTCGGTCGTGGAGATCGACAGGAGTCTGCAGCGCATCACCACTTACGGCGGTGGATACGAGGCCTACCTCGATGAGCGCTCAGTTGCACGCCGTCAGGCCCGACTGGACTATGAGCAGTACGCGGGAAGGCGATCTGAGCTCGAGGCTCGGGCACGCATGCAGCGGGCGTGGATGGAAAAGGGCGTTAAGAACGCCCGCCGGAAAAGCAAAGACAACGACAAAATCGGACGCAAGTTCCGCAGTGAGGCCACGGAGAAGCAGGCGGCGAAGGCGCGTCAGAGCGAGCGGCTCATCGAACGCCTGGATGTGGTCGAGGAACCGCGCAAAGAGTGGCAACTGCAGTTCACGATCGCCGCAGCTCCTCGCTCCGGTGAGGTCGTCGTCGTTTCTCGCGCTGCTACGGCTGAGCGTGGTGGGTTCTTGCTCGGTCCCATCGATCTTCAGTTGGCACTGCGCGATCGTGTGGCCATCACAGGCCCGAACGGTGCCGGCAAATCCACCCTGCTCGCGCTGCTGCTTGGGCGCTTAGCTCCCACCACCGGTCAGGTCTCCTTGGGCGTGGGTGTTGTTGTCGGAGAGGTTGATCAGGCGCGCGCACTTTTCGAAGGCGACGAGGCACTTGCTGATGCCTTCTCCCGCGAGGTGCCGGAATGGCCGATGGCCGATGTGCGCACCCTGCTTGCGAAGTTTGGGCTCGGTCCACATCAGGCCTTCAGGCCAGCTGATTCCCTATCTCCAGGTGAGCGCACCCGCGCCGCTCTCGCGCTGCTGCAGGCACGCGGTGTGAACCTTCTCGTACTTGATGAGCCAACCAACCATCTAGACCTGCCGGCCATCGAACAGTTGGAGGAGGCACTTGAATCCTTTGAGGGCACCGTTCTGCTCGTGACCCACGATCGCCGCATGCTCGACACTGTGCGCCTCACCCGGAGGTGGCATGTGGAGGGTGGGCAGGTGGTGGAGGTGCCTGCCGGGTAAAAAGTGACATGAGCTGTGCCAGGCGTTTTGTCTCACAACATGATGCGACGAGATGCAGCGAGCGCTGGTGAAAATCAGGGTCAGGCCGATATCGCCGAGTGCGACCGGTCAATGATCGTCTCGGCACGGAATGCGCATCGCGATCGTGTTACGTTCGAAACACGCCATAGTGCTGGATTCACATTTTCGATGGGCGTAGTTGCCACCGGCACACCGACTATCTGTCGTCATGAATGAACATGAAGGAGTGTGTGATGAACGAGAAGATCGACGAAACCGCAGGAAAAGTGAAGGAAGCTGCCGGAATTCTGACCGGTGACGAGGAGCTCGAGCGCGAAGGCAAGTCGGAGCAGACACTGGCCAAGGCCAAGGGGGCTGTTCAGGATGTTGCCGATTCCGTGAAGAAGGTTGTCGACAAGGTCGAGGAAAAGCTCACCGACAAAGGTTGAGCATCGTGGGTGAGGGTCACGGACGGGCGTGAGGGGCTAGGCCCTCAATATTGCGAGGGATGAACCGCTCGAGGCAGGTAAATGGCAATAATTGGCCCATGACTCAATTGCCGTCCTTTGGGCGCCGTGGCTTTATCGGTCTGACAGCAGGGGCCATCGCTGCCCTGCTCATTCCGGGAAGCGCGGGTGCGCAGGGCAGAGCGCAGAGCGCAGGTGTTGCGCGGGCGATGCCAGCCTCGTGGCCGAGTGCCACCAAGTGGTCAGCCCTGGCAGCGCAGGTGGGTAATCGTCTGATCAAGCCAAAGCAACCCTGGGCACGGTTGGGTACAGGCCCAATCCCCTCACGTTTCTTCAACCCGTGGTTCTTGGAAGAGCAGCCAGGGGCAACCCAGTCAACAGGCATGTTCAAGGCGTGGAAATCGACACCGAGTGGTTACGCCATCGTGGTTCGTGAAGAGTCAGACATCGTGGCGGGTGTGAACTTTGCGCGCGAGAACAAGGTGCGCCTGGTCATCAAAGGAACCGGTCACGACTATTACGGCCGCTCCACCGGACCGCGCGATTCGCTGCTCATCTGGACCCATCATCTCCGCGACATCACGGTGCATCAGAAGTTTGTCCCTGCAGGTGCTCCGCAGGGAACCGCCGGAGTAACCGCGGTCACCACCACCGCGGGCAACCGCTGGCTCGAGGCATACCAAGCAGCTTCGGCTGCGGGGCTTTATATCCAAGGTGGTGGCTGCACCAGTGTGGGTGCATGCGGTGGATTCGCATTGGGTGGAGGTTTTGGCTCATTTAGTAAGCGATACGGAAGTGGTGCTGCTGGAGTCATTGAACTCGAAGTAGTCCTTGCCGACGGAAGCATTGTCACAGCGAACGAATATCAGAATTCGGATCTCTTCTGGGCCCTGCGAGGTGGAGGCGGTGGCACGTTCGGTGTGGTGACCCACATGACGCTGTTGGCCCATCCCGAACCGAAAATATCGGGTTGGATTTCTGGTCCCATCGTTGCAAAGACCGACGCTGCCTACAAAGAGTTGCTTGAGAAGTATGTGAGGTTTGTTGCATCAACCCTCAGCACACCCGTGTACGGAGAGGGAGTAATTCTCAATCCCGATTATGGAATGGCAACGTCATACACGGGCATGAACGTCATGCAGGTCGGCACCACATTCCTTGACATCACCACCGAACAGGCTGAAGCTGCTTGGGCACCGTTTCTCTCTGAATTGAAATCCCGACCGAACGATTTTGATGTCAACGTCACATTCACCTCAAAACCGTTCTCGGAGCGGTGGCGACCAACGGATCGTGAAGCGATCTTCGATGATCGACCGAAGGCACCCAAGGGCTATTTCTGGTGGAAAGGAAATGCTTCAGAAGTTGCTGCTTATTGGGGCGGCTATGACGGTCGCGGAGTGCCCTACGCCATGACCCAGGGCGCGAATGCTCCAGTTCTTGCGCAGGCGCTATTCGATGCTTCCCGCACGAGCCTTGTGCTATGGCAGACGAACAAGGCGTTGTATGGCGAACACCCCGAGGCGCGCAAGCGCGATAAGACCACGTCGATCAACCCGGCAGTTTTCAACAACGTTGCTTTCATCACGATCGGCGCTTGGAAGCAAGGTAAATATCCAGGGCTCGCAGGACACGAACCGGTGAGAGCGGAGTCGCAAGCGCAGCACGATGGAGTGATGGCGGCTTCAGCCAGCCTTCGCGGTGTTACTGAAGTCGGGGGTTCCTACTCCAATGAAGGCAGCTACTTCGAGAAGGATTGGAAGCAACAGTTTTGGGGGAGTAACTACCCGCGACTTTTACGCGTGAAGAAAAAGTACGACCCCACCAACCTCTTCACCGTTCATAAAGGAGTGGGCAGCGGAGACTGAATCCCTCAAGGATTTCATCTCTCGCACTATGTGTGTCACTATGGGTGGGCACAGAAGTTGCTGTTCATCGGCTCGCTTTCCGTGTCGCTCCAACCGGATGCGATTCCTGTGCTCTCGCGGACACCTTCGCGCTAACGCTCAATATTGAGGATTACTAATGAGTACCACCACTTCTACTGTTGGCTTTGCTGCGCTCGGTGTTCCGAACGCACTTGCCACTTACTTGCAGACGAGCGGCATTGATGAGCCGTTCCCCATTCAAACGGCCACGCTTCCTGACAGCTTTGGCGGCCGCGATGTACTTGGTCGCGGACGGACTGGTTCAGGCAAAACTCTTGCTTTCGCCCTTCCGCTCGTCACCAGACTCGCCGCCGAGGGCACGCGCACTCGCGCAGGTTCGCCGCGCGGGCTCGTTCTTGTGCCTACCCGTGAACTGGCCAACCAGGTGCTTGCCGTCATTGCGCCGCTAGCACAAGAGATGCAGCTGAAGGCCACCGTAATTTTTGGCGGAGTAACCCAAGGCTCTCAGGTGCGAGCACTTGCTGCCGGCGTCGACATTGTCATCGCGACACCTGGCC
>JBIISH010000284.1:0-2706 GCA_044341115.1 Candidatus Nanopelagicales bacterium | reverse complement strand
CACACTCATGATGAAGAGGAGATCCGCTTCTTCTCCGCGGGCAGTGGTGTGTTTTACCTGCACATGAACGGCCGGGTGCTCGCCATGCTCTGCACGGAGGGTGATCTGATCAGTGTTCCAGAATTGACCACCCACTGGTTTGACATGGGAGTGAAGCCAGATTTCACCGCGATCAGGTTTTTCCGCGAAGACGATGGCTGGGTGGGTTCATTCACCGGCAGTGATATCGCTTCGAAGTTCCCCACGCACGACGAACTCACGGCTGTGGCAGTGAGTCGTGCCTGAGGTCAGCGTCGACGATGCCACGTGGAACCAGTTACGGCAGGCAGCCCAAGCTGCGCGTGAACTTGCATATGCGCCTTACTCGAAGCATCCGGTAGGAGCAGCAGCCCTTACTGATGATGGACGAATGGTCACGGGCAGCAATGTGGAGAATGCATCACTCGGAGTCACGTTGTGTGCCGAGTGCTCGATGGTGGGTGACCTAGTGCGCACCGGAAAGCCGGGTAAGCGGGGCAGGTTGATCGCATTTGCTTGTGTGGGCCCGAACCCGGGCGCACTGCTGCCGTGCGGTCGTTGCCGCCAGCTGCTCTTTGAGCACGGTGGGCCTGACCTGCTAATCGATCGTGATGGTGGTCCTGTTCGGCTTTCCTTCCTTTTGCCCGACGCATTCTCTGGAGACGACCTACCGTGACCGGAAGCCTTGGAGTGATCGCTGGGACCGGCTTTTATGCCCTTGACGCGCTCGAGAACCCCGAAGAAGTGGTCATCAGCACGGCATTCGGCGATGCGAAAGCCGTTATCGGCGGTATGCATGGTCGCACCACGGTGTTCCTCGCCCGCCACGGCGCCGATCACTCGGTGCCACCGCATATGGTCAATTACCTGGCAAATATTCAGGCTCTCGTGGATCTGGGCGTCAGCGAAGTTCTTGCTGTCAATGTGGTGGGTGGCATCGGACTTGGCTGCGGTGACATAGCCGTGGTCGATGACTTCCTGGACTTCACCAAAACCCGACCGGTTACTTTTTTTGATGGCTCCACCTCCGACGGCGTTGTTCACACAGACATGACAGAGCCCTACGACCAGTACCTGCGGTCGGTGCTCATCGCATCCGCTGATGCCTTAGGGATTGACGTTGAGAAGAGCGGGATCTATGCAGCGTATGAAGGGCCGCGCTTTGAAACGCGCGCAGAAATCAGAATGGCGCAGGCGATGGGCGCCACTGTGGTGGGCATGACCGGGGTTCCCGAAGTTGTTCTCGCAAAAGAGAAGAGATTGCCCTTTGCCTCGTTGTGCCTCGTGGCGAATCCCGCTGCTGGCCTTGGTCCAGAGATCACCATTGATGAAGTGATGGCTGTAGTGGCCGCGGGTGCACAGACAGTGGCAAACATCGTCAATGAAGCAGCCGCGCGCCTCGCTGTTGAGCCACGATGAAGGTCGACCTACTGCTGCGTAACGCGCGCGCTGTGCTCGTATGTGATGACGAGTCACAGGTACTCAGCGATGCATCAGTGGCAATTACAGATGGTGTGATTGTTGCGATCGGTAGCGTCACCGATCTGGATGTACAGGTGGTGGCCGAACAGGTAGTGGAACTTGATGGCCACATTCTCATGCCGGGGTTGGTGAACCTGCACACCCATCTGCCCATGACCTTGTTACGTGGGGTAGCTGAGAACGTCGACCTGCAAGGTTTTCTCGAGTTGGTCTGGGCGGAAGAAGCTCGGGTGATGGATCCGGTCGGTGTCGAGTTGGGGGCCCGGCTCGGTGCAGTCGAGGCGCTGTTGTCCGGCACCACCACGGCCCTGGACATGTATTTCCATCCCGAAGCTGCGCATCGTGGTGCGGTAGCTGCCGGGCTTCGCCATGTGATTGGTCCGGTCTTCTTCTCGTTCCCTGGACCAGATGGCCTCAGTTGGGAGCAGCGCAGGGAACTCGCTGCTAGTTGGGCCAGAACGCTGGAAGAGATCGGCGGCCCCTTTGTGCCCTATGTGCTGATGCCGCATGCACCGCTCACGGTAGAGGTTGAGCACTTGCGCGAGTTAGGTGAGATCGCCCGAGCGCATGGCGGCATCATCAACACGCACTGCAGTGAAAACGATGAAGAGAACACGCAGACAATTGCGATCCGAGGAATGCGGCCGGTGGATTGTTTGGTCGCAGCAGACGTTCTTCCAATGTCTCCGGTACTTGCTCACGGCGTCAGACTTGATGCAGGAGATCGTCGCAAGGTCGCAGAGAACAGCGCGGCAGTTGCCCACTGCCCCGGATCCAACTTGAAGTTGGCAAGCGGTGCGGCCGATGTGGTGGGTTATCGGGCCGATGGAATCCGCGTGGGTCTTGGCACAGATGGCTGTTCAACAAGTAATGACCTCGACATGTTTGCCGTGATGCGGTTGGCTGCAAACCTCGCTCGGTTGGTTCGCGAAGATCCGGCAGCCATCAGTGCCGCGGATGTGGTGCGGATGGCAACGCTGGAAGGTGCACGGGCAATTGGTCTGGGCGATCGCATAGGTTCGATCGAGGTGGGCAAAGAGGCAGATGTGATTGCTATCGATACCCGCGTGCCTCATCTCACACCGTTGCGTGACCCGCACACCTCCGTGGTTTTTTCTGCGGGCAGGTCAGATGTGCGGCATGTTTGGGTTGCGGGGGAGCAGGTTGTGGTGGATCGAGTTCCGGTACACATCGATGTGCCAGAAC
>JBIISH010000050.1:0-8831 GCA_044341115.1 Candidatus Nanopelagicales bacterium | reverse complement strand
GCTGCGACCATCTAGCAGCACCGTGCAGGCGCCGCAGTTAGAGGTGTCGCAGCCAACCACGGTGCCCACTTTGCCGATTCCGTTTCTCAGCCAGTGAACCAGGAGCGTTCGAGGTTCGACCTCGGCGTTGTATTCCATGCCATCAACGGTCACCGATATGTGTTGCATGAGCGTCCTCCCGATTGCTTGTGATTCGGGTCACGTTACGACTCAGAGGCCTGTCATGGGGTGTCTTTGGGGAAAATTCATGTCCACATTTCGCTCCGAAAACGCGCCGACCTACCTGTGGCGCGGTGGCGACGCGATCGCAGGTTCCCCGAGGCCGGCTAAGGTGCCCACGATGACTTCTGACGATCTCGATTCGCAGGCCACGAGCGCCCCTTCGGCGCCGTGGTTGGGAGCCGTATTGGTCACGGCCTTCGGATTCCTGCCCCTTGGCATCTTTGCCGTGCTGATGTGCATCCGCAGTGATCGGGCACGGGTTGCCGGGGAACTCGCTGCGGCCGCATCAGCTGCACAGTCCGCCCGGCGGCTGGTCTGGATCACGGTCGTGGTCGCGGTGATCGTCGACATCGCGGTGATCGGAGTGCTGCTCGCTTTGGGCGCGTTCTCCTCGCGCTAAATGCTTCTTCGGCCTGACTAGGCTTGCTCAGGTGAATTCCGCATCGCATCGTCCGGTCCTGGTTGTCGATTTTGGCGCGCAATACGCCCAGCTGATCGCCCGGCGGGTTCGCGAGGCTCGTGTGTATTCCGAGATCGTGCCGCACGGCATCTCCGTCGAGGAAGTACGTGCGAAAAATCCGGTAGCCATCATTTTGAGTGGTGGACCGGCCAGCGTTTATGCCGAAGGCGCCCCTACCTGGGACAGCGGCATTCTGGACTTAGGCATACCGGTGTTTGGAATTTGTTATGGCTTTCAGGCGATGGCGCAGGCACTCGGTGGAACTGTTGCCCGCACCGGCTTGAGTGAATTTGGTGGAACTGAACTTGCAGTTGCCTCCTTCGGAGTTTTGTTTGCAGGACAACTGGATCGGCAGAACGTGTGGATGTCACACGGAGATTCAGTTTCGGTGGCCCCAGAAGGTTTTGAAGTGCTGGCCAGCACCGATGGCGCCCCCGTTGCTGCATTCGAGTGTGCAGCGCGCCAGATGGCTGGTGTCCAGTTCCATCCAGAGGTGATGCACAGCGAAAACGGTCAGCAGGTTCTCGAGAACTTCTTGTTCAATATTGCCAATTGCTCGTCTGACTGGACCTCCAGCAATGTGATCGATGAGCAGATCGCGCTTATTCGTGAACAGGTTGGCACTGGTCAAGTGATCTGCGGTTTATCGGGTGGAGTTGATTCTGCAGTTGCAGCAGCGATCGTGCAGCGCGCGGTGGGCGAGCAACTCACGTGTGTGTTTGTAGATCACGGTCTCCTGCGAAAAGGTGAGGCCGAGCAAGTTGAACGTGACTTTGTAGCGGCTACTGGAGTCAAACTCCTTGTAGTTGATGCCCGCCAACGTTTTCTTGACGCACTCGCCGGGGTGACCGATCCGGAGACCAAGCGCAAAATCATCGGACGCGAGTTCATTCGAGTATTCGAAGACGCTGCTCGCGGTGTTGTCGACGAGCTTGGCGCAAGTGGTGCTTCCGTGGACTACCTGGTGCAAGGAACACTGTATCCCGATGTTGTGGAATCAGGCGGCGGATCTGGCACCGCGAACATTAAGAGCCATCACAACGTGGGCGGGTTGCCCGATGACCTGCAGTTCACCTTGGTGGAGCCCTTGCGCACGTTGTTCAAAGACGAGGTCCGCCAGGTGGGGCTGGAGTTGGGTTTGCCCCCAGAAATCGTGTGGCGTCATCCATTCCCGGGCCCCGGTCTTGCGATTCGCATTATTGGTGCAATCGATGAGGAGCGGCTATCGATCTTGCGCGAGGCCGATGCCATTGCACGCGAGGAACTCACCGCTTCTGGTCTTAACCGCGATGTCTGGCAGTTCCCGGTGGTGTTGCTCGCTGATGTGCGCTCGGTGGGCGTGCAGGGTGATGGCCGCACCTACGGTCACCCCGTGGTGCTGCGCCCGGTCTCGAGCGAGGATGCCATGACAGCTGACTGGTCCCGGTTGCCCTATGACCTCATTGCGCGGATTTCCACGCGCATCACCAATGAGGTGCGGCAGATCAACCGGGTCACCCTCGATGTGACGAGCAAACCGCCGGGCACCATTGAGTGGGAGTAGTTCAGTCTCGGTATAACGTGCAGGTATGGAATTTGTATATAACGCGATCCTCGTTCTGCACTTCATTGGTCTTGCGAGTGTGGTCGGTGGATTCCTCGTTCAGATGAGGAGCGCTGACAAGGGCGTCAACCCAGCGATGTTGCACGGCGCACTTACCCAGTTGGTCACCGGCCTGTTGCTCGTGGGCTTGCCCGAAATGGGTGTGGCTGTGCCCTACGAAGGCTGGGAGAGTTGGGACCACGGCAAAATCGCCGTGAAGTTGGTTCTCACTCTGGTGATCACCGTGCTCGCATTTGTTGGGCGCAAGAAGCCGCTCCCACAAAAGGGTTTCTGGGCGGCGATTGGTGCGCTCTCGATCATCAGCGTGATCATCGCGGTTTTCTGGTAGACCGCTTTTGGTAGACCGTTAGAAGATATGCACCACGTTGAAGCATTCGGCGTAGGTGCCATCTTCTAGTTGACCTTCTTGAGCGATTCGCTGCAACCAGCCGCGAACGCGTTCTGCCATCTCTTCGGGGTTTGCCACCTGCGAACGATGTTCCAAAATTGCAGCCAGCTTCAGATCAATTTCGGCTGACACGTCAACGTATGTGTTCGACGTGGGTGCACCCATGACCCAGACGTCGTGCACGGTCCAAGCTTCGAGGCCTTCGTCGTCGAGCAATGTGGTGTGCGCGAATGGGTTTCTGGCATCGGGATAAATAGCAAAAATGGCGGCTTCACCGGCAGCTAGGTGATCAGGGTGGGATGCGGGGATGCGCTCCCAGTTACGTTCGGGCGATTGAATCAACATGCGCTCGGGGCGCACCTGCCTGATGACCCGAGAAATATCCCGACGCACATCCTGGCTTGCTGTGAGATAACCATCGCGGTAGCCGAGGTAGCGAACATCGCTCACACCCAGAACTGCAGCCGCCGCGATTTGCTCGGCCCTGCGGATCCGAGGAATCTCCGACCGGGGGATGGCCGGGTCAAATCCGCCCGCATCGCCGTCAGTGATGATGCAGTAGGTGACCTCAATTCCTGACCTAGTCCACTGGGCGATGGTGCCGCCAGCCCCGAAATCAACGTCGTCGGGATGGGCCGTAACGACCAGGGCGCGCTCGGGTTGTGGGGCATCAGCTGGGCTGGTCACGGGGGTCCTTATGAGTAAAAGTACATGAAATGGGGCAAATTACACTGGTGTAAGAGGGAGTCACAGTAGTCACACGCGCCACTTTCGTGACACAGTATGGGGGTGCTTCCCCGCTCACAGGGTAATTCTGCCCTGCATTGGTTTCCTCGCGTCCTTAAGGGCGGCGGGGTGCGGGTCGCATTAGGTGGCATCGTCGCGGTCACCGCGATCGCCCTGATCGCTCCAAATGCTTCGGTAGTTGCCAGTGCGGGTGCTGATGCCTGGACTCCCAGTGATTGGACCGGCGAAGTCGCAGGGCCTCCGGTTCCCGGCATCGGTCTGCCGCCAGCGCCACTTCCGGGAACGCCGGTTCCACTTCCCGAGGGATACGACGTTGCACCGGAGTATGAAGGCCAAGCGCAATGTGATCCGGCTGCAAAACCAGGAACACAAAAAGTCGCGGACTTGATCAAGGGAACGTACGGATCTAGTCAAGTGGTGTGGATTCCTAGGTCATGTGAAGTGGGTGGTCAGAGCGAGCACAAAGAAGGTCGGGCACTCGACTGGATGACTGATGTCCGCAAGCCGCAAGGCCGTGCCAACGCAGAAGCCTTTCTCACGTGGCTTATGGGTCCCGATCAATTTGGCCAGCCGTACGGCAACGCGATGCGCCTCGGCGTGATGTACATCGGATGGAACGATCGCATCTGGCGTGGCTACGACATCAAGCGGGGCTGGACAGAGCTGAAAGGCTGTTTCGCCAAGCCGGATTCGGCTGCAGACACTGTGTGCCACCGCAATCACATTCATATCTCATTCACGTGGGATGGCGCATCGGCCCGAACCTCGTTCTGGGACGGCACCCCGATGGATGCGCCGTACTGCCCTAAGAGCCGCACCAGCGCTTCTACGCCTGATACGCAGCGGGCCGCAGATCTTGTGGCTGCTGGGCCAGTACAGGTCCTCAATACCCGGTCAGCGGTGGGGATTGAAAAGCGCTGCCGGCTGCAGCAGGACCGATTCCGTGGGGATAGTCATCGCATCTTTGCCAAGGTCACCGGCCAAGGTGGCGTGCCCGACAGCGGCGTGGCTGCGGTGCGAGTTCGCGTAACAGCCCAAGGCTCCAACGCTCCTGCAACCGTGCGCACTTGGTCACCTGGGCAATCCTCCAGCGTTCCGGTGGTCAAGGTGCCGATGAATGCGGATGCAATGGGTGAGGCGATTGTTCCGGTTGCGAGCGATGGCACCATCGCATTTGCCGTGACCGCGGGCGCATCTGATCTCGTCGTAGATGTTTTGGGTTACTACCCACTTGGCGATCAGCCGAACAAGTCGGAAGTGATCGGCGAAACCACAGTGATGGCAATGACGGAAACCGGCGGGGCACCTGCGCCGGCTCCAGCTCCTGCGCCACTGGCACCTCAAACTGAATTCTCACCAGCAACTGAAGAAGACGATTTCTTCGGTATTGGTGCTGAGATCGGCTATGAATCTACCGCCCAAGGGGCGCTACAGCCGGGTGAAATTCGGAACGTGCCACTCACTGGCGTACCAGGCAATGCGACCTCGGCGTTGGTCGCCGTGACCATGCGAGAGGCCACCAAGCGCGGCAAGTTGCGCATCGGACAGGTCACCGATAAGGGTTCGAGTGCTCAAATTCGTTTTCCCAAGAATCGCTCGTCTACTGCGTTGATCGTGGTGCCTGTTGTGAATGGCACGGTTGATTTAGCCGCTTCCAAGAAGCCCGCGGTACATGTGCGCGTTGACGTTCTTGGTTACAGCACGGGTGCAGCACCCACAAACGCAGTTGGCCTTCAGCCAGCTCGCGTGCACAAGAAAAAAGTTGAGGCTGGTGAAACCGTGACCATGAAGGTTCGCGGCTTGGTTGGGGTGCCGAAGAAGAAAAAGAAGGCAACAGCGGTAATCCTGAAGATCACTACCAACGGCAAGGGTGGCGCAGACGGCCGCGTCGGTGTCTTCCCCACTGGTGGAGCTGATCCAGGTACCCGATCGGCACCGATTGTGAACGGCAGCCAGTTCTCGAGCATGGTCGTCTCCGACATCTCGACCAGCGGTGAAATCTCCTTCACGCCTTCCATCACGTCGAGGGTGCGCATAGAAGTCATCGGTTTCGTTCGCCCCTAGCGGATCAGGGTTGCGCTGGCCCAGCCCTGTCGGGGCTCTTGCCTAGGATCAATGGGTGAGTGACGTTCAGCGACTAGTAGAAGACCTCAATCCCTCCCAGCGTGAAGCTGTGGAACATCGAGGTGGTCCGCTACTTATCATTGCTGGTGCGGGATCAGGCAAAACAAGAGTCCTCACGAGGCGAATCGCCCACTTGATCGCTACTGGGAATGCCGCGCCAGGAGAAATCCTCGCCATCACCTTCACCAATAAGGCTGCTGGTGAAATGAAGGAGCGGGTGGCTGAGCTTGTTGGACCCATGGGCCGAACAATGTGGGTTTCAACCTTCCACAGTGCCTGCGTAAGAATTTTGCGAGCTGAAGCCAAGCGGCTGGGGATTTCGAGCACGTTCACGATCTATGACCAAGCCGATAGTCAGCGACTCATGGGCATGGTGCTTCGAGACCTCGATCTTGATCCCAAGCGGTACAACCCAAAATCTTTCCTGGCCCAAGTTTCGAACCTAAAAAATGAATTGATCGATCACGAAAGCTATTCGACCCAGGCCGCAAATCACATGGAACAAACCCTCGCCGAGGCCTACGGCAACTATCAGCGCCGGCTACAACTGGCCAATGCATTCGACTTTGACGATCTGATCTCATCGACCGTAGCTGTGCTTCAGCTCTTTCCTGACGTTGCTGAGATGTACCGCAGAAGATTTCGTCACATCATGGTCGATGAGTATCAAGACACCAACCATGCGCAGTATGTGTTGGTCCGTGAACTCGTTGGCCCCGCAGATGGGGTGATCCCGCCTGGTGAATTGTGTGTGGTGGGCGATGCCGATCAGTCCATTTACGCATTTCGCGGCGCCACCATTCGAAATATTGAAGAGTTTGAGCGCGATTACCCGAACGCGACAACAATCTTGCTCGAACAGAACTATCGCTCCACCCAAACCATCCTCACCGCTGCAAATGCCGTGATCTCGCGGAACTCATCAAGACGCCCCAAGAACCTATGGACCGATGCTGGATCTGGTGCACCCGTGGTGGTCTACGTGGCTGACGATGAGCACGATGAGGCGTCGTTCATCTCTGGTGAAATTGACCGCCTCTCTGATGGTGAGGGCGTAAAGCCCGGCGACGTTGCAGTTTTCTATCGGACCAACGCGCAATCACGCTCCGTCGAAGACATTTTCATCCGTATGGGCATGCCGTACAAAGTCGTGGGCGGTGTTCGTTTCTATGAACGTCGCGAAGTGCGTGATGCGGTGGCATATTTACGCGCGCTCGCTAACCCTTCCGACGAAGTTTCACTGAAGAGAATTCTCAACGTACCCAAACGCGGGATCGGTGATCGTGCAGAAGCAATGGTCGAAGGGTTCGCCCAACGAGAGCGCATCGCGTTCAACGCAGCGCTGGCACGGGCGCAGGAAGCCCCCGGAATCGCCGCCCGTTCGCTCAACGCCATCACGAGTTTCGTGCAGTTGATGGACAACCTGCGCACTCTTGTCGAGGCAGGTTCTGATCCGGCAACCGTGTTGCAGGCGGTCTTGGAGCAGAGTGGTTATCTCCATGAACTCCAGGCGTCGGCAGATCCGCAAGATGAGGTGCGCGTTGAAAACCTCATCGAGTTGCAGGCCGTTGCCAGTGAGTTCGCCGTGGAGAATCCAGAAGGCACCCTCACTGATTTTCTCGAGCGGGTATCCCTCGTGGCCGACGCAGACAGCATCCCTGATGGTGAAGATCACGGCGGTGTGGTCACCCTCATGACACTGCACACGGCCAAAGGTTTGGAATTTCCGGTGGTTTTCCTTACCGGCATGGAAGATGGCGTTTTTCCACATGTTCGCTCACTCGGTGATCCGCGCGAGTTAGAAGAAGAACGACGCCTTGCCTACGTCGGTATCACGCGTGCACGCGAACGCCTCTACATCTCCCGAGCCGTGCACCGCTCAGCGTGGGGAGCCCCCTCGTTAAATCCGGCATCACGTTTTCTTGATGAGATTCCGGCTGAGGTTCTTGACTACCGGCGTGAGGAGCCGGTGGGCCGGCCAGCAACGAGCGGCGGCTACGGCTCGGCGCCGTCTTCCTCGGCCGCGGCACTTCGACTGGGCGGCACTCTCGTGGGCACCGGTCCCGTTGTGTCCCTCGATGCAGGTGATCGAGTGACCCACCAAAAATTTGGTCTGGGTACGGTCGTAGCCACCTCTGGATCAGGCGACAAGGCCGATGCCACCATTGACTTCGGATCTGCTGGGGTAAAGCGTTTGCTCCTGCGTTATGCCCCGGTAGAGAAGTTGTAGGTGTGAGTGAGATGAGAAGGCGATGATGAATCCTGCTCCGCGCGATATCGCAAGCTACCGCGATCGATTCGCCATCTTTGAGCACCTGACCTATATCAACAGCTGCTCGCAAGGTGCGCTCTCCACTGAAGTAGCGGCAGCTTATGAGGATTACTTGGGCGGGTTGCGCCGGCACGGGTCACCGTGGGAAGAGTGGGTAGGGGTGCAAGAAGATGTGCGCGTCCTGCTTGCCAGCATCCTGGGTGCCCAAGTTTCCGAGGTAGCCGTCACCTCCAGTGCTTCGGCAGCAGTTAATGCGATCGCCTCGAGTTTTGATTTTGCCAACGGTCCATCGACGATCGTCACCACGGATATGGAGTTCCCTACGATCGGCCAGATCTGGCATGCGCAAGAACGCCGTGGAGCACACGTTGTGCACGTGCCGGCGGGAGATTCAGGCGTTGTCTCCCCGGAGTCAATCGCAGCTGCGATCAGTGCTGATACCGCACTGGTTTCGATTACGCATGCCTGCTATCGAAATGGCGCGATGAACGATGTCGCAGCAATTGTTGAGACCGCGCATGCGCATGGTGTGCCAGTACTCGTCGATGCCTACCAAACCGTGGGCGCGATGCCGATCAACTTTGCTGAACTCGGCGCTGATTTTCTTGTAGGTGGTGCGCTGAAGTACATGTTGTCATCTGCAGGAGTGGGGTTTGCCCTCGTTAATTCCGCAACTACCGCTCGGTTCGTGCCCACTGCAACAGGTTGGTTCGCTGCCCGTGACATTTTTGCCATGGAGATCGGCAGCTACGACCCAGCAGTGGATGCGCGCAGATTCGAATCCGGCACCCCGGTGGTGCCCAGTCTCTTCGCTGCCAAAGCTGGTCTGGGCTTGCTGGCAGAGATCGGAGTTGACCGAGCCTGGGCGCAATCGAGCCGTTTGCACGATGAGCTTCGGGCTGGAATTGAAGAGTTAGGTGGCACCGTGGTCACACCACGAGAGGCCCATGGCGCAATGCTTGCGGTCGCATCCGCAGATGAGCACGCGCTCGTGGCCGCCATGGAAAGCGATGGC
>JBIISH010000283.1:0-2713 GCA_044341115.1 Candidatus Nanopelagicales bacterium | reverse complement strand
GGGTGAGGTTTTCTCCAGTCGTCATGACCCGATCCTTGCATTAGGTTCAGGGGCATGAGCATCAAGGCAGAATTCTGGTTCGATCCCATGTGCCCGTGGGCCTGGTTGACTTCGCGGTGGATTCTGGAGGTCGAACGCATTCGCGATGTCGAGGTCCAGTGGCACGTGATGTCCCTGGCCGTTTTGAACGAGAACAGCGAGATCCCGCCGCGATATGCGGCAGCGATGGCGGCGGCCTGGGGCCCAGTTCGGGTATGTATTGCCGCAGAGCAGGCCAAGGGTCCGGAAGTACTCGGGCCGCTCTACACAGCTTTCGGCACCCGGTTGCACCCCGAGCACCGCACGGATTACTCGAAGATCATTTCCGAATCAGTGGCCGAGGTCGGGCTGCCAGCATCCTTTGCCAATGCGGCTACCGATAGCTCTTTTGATGAGGCACTTCGGGCAAGTCACCTGGCGGGGATCACTCTGGTCGGTGAAGACGTGGGCACCCCAGTCATCGCGGTCCCAGGGCCCTTCGGTGCGCCCGTTGCTTTCTTTGGACCGGTCGTCACTCCCGTTCCGCTGGGCGAAGATGCCGGTCGACTGTGGGATGGCACCTTGCTGGTTGCCGGCACCCCAGGATTTTTTGAACTCAAGCGCAGCCGCGACGTCGAACCACAGTTTGACTGAGTCTGGATATGGCGTAATGAACGCAACGATGATCTTCGATGGTGACTGCGGTTTCTGTGGCCGCTCTGCCCGCTTTGCGGTGGACCGCGTCAAAGTCACCTGTTCGGTCATCGCGTATCAGCGTGCAGATCTGGCCGCGTTGGGGTTGACCGCCGCTGAATGTGCAGAGGCTTTGCGTTTCGTTGCCCCCGATGGCACCCGGTTTCAAGGAGCAGCGGCTGTCGCTCAAGCACTACGCACGGCTCGCGCCCCGTGGCGCGCACTCGGGGTGGGGATCGATGCACCGGGGGTACGGGTGATTGCCGAGCGCGTGTATCGATTTGTCGCTCGTCACCGGGGCACAGTCAGCGGTTGCGATACTGAATACTCCTCCCCATGAGCGGTAGCCACGAACGAGGATTCGCAAGCGATAACTATGCGGGGATTCACCCAGAGATTCTTGCGGCAATGGCCAAGGTCAACCATGGCCACCAGCCTGCGTATGGCGCAGATGAGGTGACCGCTGAGTTAGAAGCGCGCATGCGCGGACACTTTGGCGATCAGGCTCAAGTTTTTCCTGTTTTCAACGGCACTGGTGCCAATGTGGTGGCACTCCAATCGCTCACGCGCCGCTGGGAGGCCGTGATCTGCGCGCAGACCGCGCATATCAATGTGGATGAGGGCGGTGCGCCGGAGAAGGTGGCTGGACTCAAACTTTGGACGGTACCTACCTCCGACGGAAAACTCACCCCAGAACTCATTGCCACCCAAGTCTTTGACACCGGTTTTGTTCACCGCGCGCAGCAGGCTGTTGTGACCATCACTCAATCAACGGAGATGGGCACGGTGTACTCGCCAGCGGAGATCAAAGCGATTGCGGATTACTGCCACGGTCAGGGGCTCACTCTGCACCTTGATGGTGCTCGGATCTCCAATGCGGCCGCCAGTTTGGGAGTGCCCTTCCGTGCATTCACCACCGATGTGGGCGTCGACATTGTGTCTTTTGGCGGCACCAAGATCGGGGCGATGTTGAGTGAGGCCGTGGTGGTACTCAACCCGGAATATGCAGCAGCGGTTCCTTTTGTGCGCAAGACCTATATGCAACTTGCCAGCAAGATGCGGTTCATCAGCGCGCAATTGATCGCTCTGCTTGAAAACGATCTGTGGTTACGAAACGCCACCCACGCCAATGCCATGGCTGCGAGACTCGCGGAGGGGGTACGTTCGATCCCGGGTGTGAGCATCACCCAGCCCGTGCAAGCGAACGCGGTCTTTGCAGTTCTGCCCACTGCGGTGACCGAGCGGTTGCAAGAGGATTTCCATTTCTACGTGTGGAATCACCAAACCGGTGAGGTGCGGTGGATGTGTGCTTGGGATACCACCGAGGCCGACATCGACACATTTGTTGCTGCGATCAGCAATGAGATGGCAGCTGGGTGAGCGGTGCCTGAAGGCAACGTTATTCACAATCAAGCCCGCAGGCTGGGGCGGATGTTCCTGAACACCTCGGTGTACGCGGATAGTCCGCAAGGGCGATTCACATCCGGTGCGGACCTGATCACTGGCGCTGTGCTGATGAAGTCCGAAGCGCACGGGAAGCACTTGTTCCTTGGATTCGACAACGAGCTCTGGGTGCACATTCACCTTGGGCTTTTCGGAAAATGGCAAATCGCCAAGGGTGAACTGCCCGAGCCCTTCGGCCAAATTCGATTGCGCCTATGGAATGAGGTGGGTTATGCCGAACTACGTGGACCCACCAAGTGTGAAGTGCTCGACGCTGATGAGAGGCGCTACGCACTGACCAAACTCGGCCCTGATCCGATTCGCGGATCTGATCCTGAGCCGGCGTGGGAGCGAGTCAGCCGCAGCAAAACCAGCATCGGGGTGCTGCTGATGGATCAGCGGGTATTTGCCGGGGTCGGAAACATTTATCGGGCTGAAGTTCTGTTTCGCCACAACATCTCACCGTTTAGGCGCGGCAATCAACTCAGCCGCAACGAGTTCGATGCGATCTGGACAGACCTCGTGATGTTGATGTCACAGGGCAGCAAGAAAGAGCGTA
>JBIISH010000282.1:0-2732 GCA_044341115.1 Candidatus Nanopelagicales bacterium | reverse complement strand
CACGGCAATAGGTAATTGCTGAAACGATACTCCACAACAAACAATTGTGGAGCCAATCTGCTCACGCCTCGGCCAACATCCCCGCCCGCATCTCACACCATGACGGGCGGGTTAGCCAACCACGCCCACTTACCTACCGTTTACACATAGGCCACGCCACGCATATCACCTCTCCACAAAAGCACGTGTTCAATCCGCCAGAGACGTCGACGAGTTGTTCCTCACTGAGGTCAGCATCAGGGTCAAATAGACCCGGCACGGTGATGATCAGTTCAGCCGCTTCACCTTCACGTGCACTCACCGTGAACCACTCCGGTAAGTCCAGTCCCGCAGCTGCCAGTACCGCTTTGGGGTCAGCAAGGAAACGTTCACGCGCATCCGCATCAGTAACAGCAGGAGTAAGAGCTGCTAAGAAACCTTGAGCATCCATGCTTCCTCCACAACGATAAGTAGTTGCCGAAACGATACTCCGCAACAATCAATGAGGGGAAGGAATCTGCGTACCACTTAGTGAACGCCCAACTTTCTTCAGGCAGGAGAAAGCAACCAGCGCAGCAGGTAACCCCCGCGACCGGTCTAAAAGGAATGAATATCTCGATAAGTGGAGTCAGTTCGAACCCGACAGCATGCTACTCGTCTCCGTCAATCCACTAGTTACTGAGAGGTGGGGGGAAATAGCGAGTTGCCCCTAGATGTGCAGCCACCACAGGGACCAAAACTAGTCAGCGACTCGTGTCACTAATGTGTCACAGACGTAGCGCAACGCCAACATTGATAGTGCTACATAAATGCTGCAATGTGAGGAAATTGTTTTACATACTGATTCACTGTGGAGCACAGAGACGGTACTGCCACCGACTGAAAATCTGATGACCGAGGGTCAACCACTCAATTCACCGGGCCAGATTGCTCTTCCCGCACTAAACCTTCGCCAGCAATTGGCGCTGAACGTCCCCACGGAACGGCAGCGATCAAAAAGCCCGGACCGGAACTACGCCATACAAGTTGCACTTGCAGTCATTTCCCTGCTGCTCACCACCGTCGAAGTACTGGGTCCACGCGACGTCCGCGAACCCCGTGGTGCCCTCATCGCTCTGCGTGGAGCTCCAATAGGCATCAAAGGAACTCCCGTCGTTACCAATCCCAAACCCACCAACAGTGTCTCGCTGTTCAAACAACTCGTTCAGTTCATCTTTGGAGGGCAAGAACCAATCGGTCATCCCACCTCCATCAAACTCTCGCACTGACGTAGCAGCACCCGTCTTGCAGGCATCCGCCATCAATGTTGTATTCGCAGCACCCGAACCGATCATCGTCATCGTTCCTGGGATATCCAATTCCCAGTCCTCACCGCACCACTTCGCACCATCTAATTGCGGCCCGGCTTCCAAATACCGACCCCACGGCTGCACAGAGCCTGCGTCAAAGAACACGATCCCACCGCCGGGACCGGTGTCACCAATCTGGTAGCCACTTGGGATCTCAGTTTCCTCGGCAGACTCCGCCGCTGGTGTGGTTGAAACTGGGCTTGCAGACTCTGAGGACTCCGAACTGCACGCACTGAGCACGAGTGCGGACACTGCAATAGCCACGAAAATGGTCTTTGGCAGTTGTACTTTCATTTCACATTCATCCATCTCTTTGTGTGAAAGCAGGGAGGGCCAGTTGCAATACTGGAAGTTGCGAAACAGATTGCGAAACAACCCAACGATATCCAATTCGAAGATCAGTAACACCTTGATTCACCATGAAGAACCGTGACGAGTTTTCCTCAGAAGCGACTACCCCCAAATCAACATCAGTGCCGATGCGTGTGCTGTTTCGCACAGCGACGTCTGCCGTGCCCGCGACTCATGGTGCAGGTGTCAAGTGTGACCGCCTCAATGCTGCTGCGCGAACCTCGCCACGACGTCAACCGCGGTGTCACGACCGGAGAGCAGAGCACCTTCGAACCAGCCGACATGAGCTGGCGCGATATCTGATCCCGCGAAGTGCAGTGGGCCACCGGTAGCCCACTCCACCGATGCGAACGCTTCCGTTGCGCCAGCAGGCGTCGCGAAGTAGGTGCCGCGCGACCATGGGTCGTTGATCCAGTCGTGATGATGAAAGCCAAGCAGGGTGGCCTCGGGATAGAAAGCGTGCAAGGCGCGCTCGACATGCTTACGATCGCTCGGATCGAATTCGGATGTGGGGAGCCCGAAGCCGAGGATCAGCGTGCCACCGTCAAATGCCTGGTGGGCGTAGAGCCAGTCGAGACCCTCACCACGGCCCGTGGCCAGCGCACCTTCACGCACTCCGTCGACGAGCATCCAGACCTTGGCCACGCGGCCCACGCTGCGCCCCGCCCCCAAAGCAACGGCCGGGGGCGCGAGGTCGCCAAGATCGAGTTCGGGAAGGACGTTGACGGGGACAGCCACCACCACCTGCGCCGCGTTCTCAACGGATCCGTCGGCCAGCACGACCGCGAGCCCACCCGATGTGCGTTGGACCCCGACCACCGCCGAGCCGAGCCGCACCTCCGCCGCACTTCCGGCAGCCATCCTTCCGGCCAGTTCCTCCCACCCCGGGATCGGACTGGCGCGCAGGGAAGTGAGGAATCCGACGACGCCGTGGTGCTCCACGATCACGCCCAAGGGATCTAGCACAGACAACAGGTCAGGATCGGCACCCGTCATCATGATGAGCCAACCGTGCAGTGCGTCTGCAACTTCATCAGGCAGCTCTAACAGATT
>JBIISH010000280.1:0-2742 GCA_044341115.1 Candidatus Nanopelagicales bacterium | reverse complement strand
CCTACTGCCTTCCAATGTTCGACTGCACGATCGATGTCGAGAAGTTCGACCTGACCCACAGCCTCATCCAGAGTTCGGAACCCTAAAGAAGCCAGAATTTCGCGGACTTCTTCGGCGACGTATTCAAAAAAAGTTTCGACGAATTCGGGTTGACCCGAGAAACGTTCCCTCAAAACCGGGTTTTGGGTCGCCACTCCGACCGGGCAGGTATCGAGGTGACACACCCGCATCATGATGCACCCCATGACCACTAGCGGAGCTGTTGCGAACCCATACTCTTCCGCTCCCAAAAGCGCTGCGATCATGACATCGCGGCCGGTCTTCAACTGACCGTCAGCCTGAACCACCACCCGATCACGAAGACCGTTCAGCAGAAGAGTCTGCTGGGTTTCAGCCAGACCCAATTCCCAAGGAGTACCGGCATGCTTCAAACTCGTCAGCGGAGAGGCCCCCGTACCGCCGTCGTGGCCTGAAATCAGCACAACATCCGCGTGGGCCTTAGCCACGCCTGCGGCGACCGTACCGACTCCCACTTCAGATACCAGCTTGACGTGCACTCGAGCACGCGGATTTGCGTTTTTGAGGTCGTGGATCAATTGAGCTAAGTCCTCAATTGAATAAATGTCGTGATGGGGCGGAGGAGAAATGAGCCCAACTCCAGGTGTGGAGTACCGAGTTTTCGCAATCCACGGGTACACCTTGTTCCCCGGAAGTTGGCCGCCTTCACCAGGTTTTGCGCCCTGCGCCATCTTGATCTGAATGTCGTCGGCGTTTACCAAATAATCACTCGTCACACCAAATCGACCAGAGGCAACCTGCTTGATAGCAGACCGCTTCGAATCACCGTTCGGCAACGGGATGAATCGTTCAGGGTCCTCGCCACCTTCACCCGTGTTGGACTTGGCGCCGATTCTGTTCATTGCGATGGCCAATGTCTCATGCGCTTCTTGAGAAATTGAACCGTAAGACATCGCACCGGTGGAGAATCGCTTCACGATGTCAGCAACCGACTCAACTTCATCAATCGAAATGGGCTCTCGCTCCCCCATCTTGAAACCGAACAACCCACGTAGGGTCATCAAGCGCTCCGACTGATCGTTGACCCGTTCGGTATATTGCTGAAAAATGTCGTAGCGCTTGTTTCGCGTTGCATGCTGCAAGCGGAATACGGTTTCGGGATCAAATAGATGTGGTTCGCCATCACGACGCCATTGGTATTCCCCACCATCAGCAAGCACTCGGTGCGCCGGGGCAATACCTGTCATGGGGTAAGCAACACCGTGCCTGCGGGCAACCTCTTCAGCAATTACGTCAAGGTCAATTCCACCAAGTTTGGAGGTGGTGCCGGTGAAGTAGTTATTGATGACTTCATCGCACAGACCAACTGCTTCGAAAATTTGCGCGCCTCGGTAGGAAGCAACTGTGGATACGCCCATCTTCGACATAACCTTG
The DNA here is from genome assembly GCA_044341115.1 of Candidatus Nanopelagicales bacterium. Taxonomy (GTDB): domain Bacteria; phylum Actinomycetota; class Actinomycetes; order S36-B12; family S36-B12; genus CAIXFB01. The sequence goes on along the minus strand of JBIISH010000280.1, from coordinate 1,290 downwards.
AGCAGTCCTTTGCCCAAGGACTTAACGGTGTTCCGCATTGCCTTTTCGGGAGAGATCCCCTCGAGCACACCGCGATGAGCAAGATCCTCAACCGTTTCCAGTGCCAAGTAAGGGTTAATGGCGGCCGCTCCGTAGCCAACCAAAAGCGCCACATGGTGAACCTCTCGAACATCGCCAGCTTCCACCAGCAGGGAAATCATTGTGCGCGCTTTCGTGCGGACCAGATGGTGATGCACTGCTGAGCACAGCAAGAGTGAAGGGATCGGCGCCATCTGGGCGTTGCTATCCCGGTCGGACAAAACGATAAAACGCTTTCCTTGACGAATGAGCGCATCTACCTCGTTGTAGATCTCGTGAAGGCGTTTATGAAGAGCGGCACCACCCCCGCCAACGTTGTACAGGCCCTTGATCCGGGCGGCAGCAAACTCGGGCAGCGTTCCATCTGCGTTGATGTGCAAAATCTTCGCGAGCTCATCGTTATCGATCACCGGGAATGGCAGTACCACCTGGTGGCAGTGACTCGGTGTGGCTTCGAGCAGGTTTCCTTCTGGCCCGATGATGCTGCCCAAGCTCGTCACGATCTCTTCTCTGATCGAATCGAGTGGCGGGTTGGTCACCTGCGCAAAAAGTTGAGCAAAGTAGTCGAAGAGCAGCCGGGGACGAGCAGACAGGACAGCGATGGGGGTATCGGTACCCATCGAACCAATCGGTTCAGCTCCGTTTCGAGCCATCGGCTCAAGCAGGATGCGTAACTCCTCCTGGGTGTATCCGAAGGTCTGCTGGCGTCTGGCCACGGACTCATGCGTGTGCACGATGTGCTCGCGCTCAGGAAGGTCCTCGAGATGAATGAGACCCTCATCGAGCCACTGCCCATACGGCTCTGCCGCAGCCAGCTCTGCCTTGATTTCATCATCTTCAATGATGCGTCCAGCTGCCGTGTCGACGAGGAACATACGCCCTGGTTGCAAGCGGCCCTTCCGCACGATCGTGGCCTGGTCAAAATCGAGGACTCCCGCCTCAGATGCGAGAACAACGAGGCCATCATTCATGACCCAATAGCGCCCAGGTCGAAGACCGTTGCGGTCAAGTACCGCACCGATCACCGTTCCATCAGTGAACGAGACATTTGCAGGACCATCCCACGGTTCGGTGAGCGTTGCGTGGTACTCATAGAACGCCCGCCGGGCGGGATCCATATCCGCATGGTTCTCCCAAGCCTCTGGGATCATCATTAAAACCGCGTGCGGGAGTGACCGACCACCGAGGTGCAGCAACTCCAAGACTTCATCA
>JBIISH010000281.1:0-2742 GCA_044341115.1 Candidatus Nanopelagicales bacterium | reverse complement strand
AATCGCAAACGCTAGAACTGGGGTGGGTAGAGGCTCAGGCAAAACCATCGCGGAAAGGCCGGCACCGGTCATGACGGCCGCTGTGTCGCGGGCGAACACATCGGAGTTGTGGCGTGCGTCGTAGCCAATTACTACTGCGCCACCGCCTTGCTCGTTCAGGTACGCGGCAAGTCCAGCAGCCGCTTGCATCACCAACACGCGGTTCATCCGGTTGGGACCAGGGCCAAGAGCGCCGCGCAAACCAGCGGTACCGAATGCGAGGCGGGCGTTGAAGCAATCGTGCAGTTCGCTCATCGCCTCGGGGTTCTCTGGTGCTTGTTCGATCAGCGCGCGCAACTGCTCGGCGGTGTTCGGATCAGGGTCTTGGTCAAGCCAGGCCTGGGCATGTTGCAGCAGTTGCGCATCGCTGGGGATGACGTTCATGCGATCAGAGTCCGCGAATCACTCGGGCAAGAAGATCGCCCATGCGGGTCGCTGCAGCGTTACCCGCGGCGAGAACCTCTTCGTGATTGAGGGGTTCGCCGGTCATGCCGGCCGCGAGGTTGGTCACGAGTGAGAGTCCGAGAATCTCCATCGCGAGTGAGCGCGCAACGATTGCTTCAAGTGCGGTGCTCATGCCCACCAACGTGCCGCCGATTGCTGCGACCATGCCGATCTCTGCGGGTGTTTCATACATAGGCCCGCGGAACTGGCAATACACGCCTTCGGTAAGGCTCGGCTCAAGTTCTTGACACATTGCCCGCAGTCTTGGTGAGTAAAGATTGGTGAGGTCAACAAAGTGCGCACCGTGCAGCGGTGATACCCCGGTGAGATTGATGTGATCGCGAATCAGGACCGGGGTGCCCGGGCTCCACTGTGGGTTGAGGCCACCGCAACCGTTGGTCAACACGATCGTCTTACAGCCGGCGAAGTGCGCGGTGCGTACGGCGTGCGTCACAGCATCAACACCGCGCTCTTCATAGAGATGCGTGCGGCCAAGGAACACCAGCACCTTGGTGCCGTCGGCGTCGATCGAACGAACCCGGCCGGCATGGCCAGCTACTGCCGGCGGGGAGAAGTGCGGAAGTTCGGTCACCGGGAAATCGGCCACCGTGGTGCCGAGCAACTCAGCTGCCGGCACCCAGCCCGATCCGAGCACCACGCAGACGTCGTGCTGGTCAACGTTGGTCAGGGCACGCAAGGTGCTGGCGGATTCACGGGCTGCATCGTTTGCGACCTTGGTGGCCTCGTTCTCGATCATTCGGCAAACCTACTCTGCATGGTGCTCATGCTCAGCCGTGCGCGTGAACTAGCTAATCCTCGATGATGTGGAGGCGGCGGGCGGCTTCAGCGATGGAGCCCGAAAGGCTTGGATACACAGTAAAAGTTGCCGCAACTTCATCTGCGGTGAGGCGCTGTTGGATAGCAAGGGCGAGTACATGGATGAGCTCGCTCGCGTGCGGGCCTACCACCACAGCCCCCGCAATCAAGCGGGTTCCCTTGCGGCAGAAGATCTTGACGAATCCTTCTTGGGTGTCTTCCATTTTTGCTCGGGCGTTGGTAGCAAGAGGCATGGTGTACACGTCGGCCCGGATATCGTCGGAATCAATATCGGACTGGGTCATGCCGACGGTCGCAATCTCTGGATCAGTGAAAACCGTGCTGGACACCACATTGCGATCCAGCGGCTGCACTGCATCGCCAAGCGCGTGCCACATCGCGATTCGGCCCTGCATCGCCGCGACTGAGGCGAGCATCAGCACTCCCGTGCAATCGCCAGCTGCATAAACATTGCGTGCAGTCGTTCTCGATACGCGATCCACGGTGATGAAGCCGGCCGGATCTACATCAACACCAGCAGCTTCCAAGTTGAGCGCATCAGTGTTGGGGATCGAACCAACCGCCATCAGTACATGGCTGCCATGAATCTTCGTACCGTCCTTGAGGGTAACCACCACCCCCGTTGCACCGTCGGCACCATCGGCTGAGCGCTCGGCGGAAATCGCGCGAGAATTCGCCAGTACCTGGATGCCACGCCTGGCAAACACGTTCTCAATTACGGCCGCCGCATCAGGATCTTCTCCGGGCAGCACGCGATCACGTGATGACACCAACACAACTTCGCTGCCCAGTGCTCGATACGCCGATGCGAACTCTGCGCCTGTCACGCCCGAACCCACCACGATCAGCCGGGCAGGTGGTTCCGGCAAGTTGTAGAGCTGCTCCCAGGTCAAGATGCGTTCACCATCAGGGGCTGCTGATTCAAGTTCGCGTGGCCTAGCACCTGTTGCAATCAAGGTGGCATCTGCGCTGATCGTGGTGACCGATCCGCCCGGGCTGGCGATTTCAATATGGTGCTGGTCGATGAACCGTCCGGCACCCTCGAGGATCTGCACACCATGCTCGATCAGCTGGTTGCGAATGTCATCGCTCTGCTTGCTAGCAAGGGTCTTGATCCGGGCATTTACTGTATTCAAATCGACGCCGATGAGATTCGCGGTGGGGGATTGGCCTGCGATGACTACCCCGAGGCCGGCGCTCTCCGCGGTCTGGGTCATCGCCTTGGCGGTCGCGATCAGAGTCTTGCTCGGCACACAGTCAGTCAAGACGCAGGAGCCGCCGATTCCATCCCTATCAATCAGGGTGACCTCTGCCCCGAGCTGGCGAGCCACGAGCGCTGCCTCATACCCACCAGGGCCGGCTCCGATGATCACCACAGCAGTCACGTCGCCATTCTTTCGCAACGGCCCTTCAGTGCCTACG